>CAYJUJ010000125.1:0-5413 GCA_964373325.1 uncultured bacterium | reverse complement strand
TATAATAATATGAAGATTCTCCACATAGTTATACCAAAATGTGTTTTCTGGATTCCTCACTGTTCTCGTTAACCACCATCGGAAGAAAGAGCCTTTATAATCTTCAGGTGGACGCTCATTATACTCCTTTCCAAACTGCTTAGCACTGTTTCTGAGAGAATGATCGGTTTGAATTTTTCCCCACGAGTTAGACAAAGTACTATAAAAAACATCCGTAATAAAATCATAGCCAAAATGCATACGACTGCCGTAAAAGAATGCTGTCGGCCCCCAAAACTGTTCTTGAATAGGTCTTAATTCCCCTTCAGCACCTAAATATAAGAGGAATAAAAATACTAGATCTTGAGGCTTATCCACTTTTAATTCACTAATAACTTTATAACCAGCACGATTAACCGCTTGTGGATCATTTCTAAGTGAGTTTCTAACGATATCATAGCGTTCATCCTGTAGAGTTCTTCTCGTCAATCGATGGATAGCAAAATCCTTAAATCGAGTTCGGGTTACCTGTCTTCCCGTTGCAGTAGCAAACCAGCGCGAATAACGGCTATGACCTATATAAGAATGTGCTTGTTTGCGGGCTTGAGCCTTCCCCTCTTCAAACCAGCTTGTTAATTCTCCTTCAGGAACGGCCACTTGCCCCTTATGATCTATAACAAATTGAGATACTTTCCCGAAAACATGACGGAAAAGAACGTTATAATACACCCTATAAAAGGCACGTGTGTTAAGACTGATCCCTTTCACCGTTTGTGCGATCTCTTTTTTGAGCTCTTGTCTTACTTGGATGTTATTTTCAGAGGATAATTTTGCTTCTAACGCCTTAGCCTTTGCAATAATCCCTTGATCACCAGCCTTTGCAATATAGTCAGAGGTTGCATCGTAAGAAATACGAGCTATTTTTTTGCGAAGCTCAACTTCATTTTGAACCAAACTTTTTTCAATATTGATTGTTTCCAAAACACCTAAGCGTGGCCAAAGCTGAAATCGATAGGCGCCATTTTCTAACCTTGGAGTCGCACCTTGGAGAGCAGTACTTTTAAAATTGGGTAATACGTAAGCAACTGTTGAGCGGAGTGGTTGTGTCACCACATTTCTAAATTTAAAATACCAGTTCCAAACAACAGCAGAGCGGGCCATTGTAGTTTTTAAGGCGTACCAACTAAAAACAAGTGATCGAATCGCCTTCCACATACCTACACGAGATTCCACTTCTGAGCGTGTATAAATACCATCTGCCACAAAAATATTTCTTTGGCGCTTTAAGAAAAACTCTTTCCAACGAGCTCGTGTATCGCGCCTCTCATTTCTCGTCTCCATCCAACCTTCTCTAAAATCATTCCAACCCTGTCCACTTACTGGATTAAGAACCCTATAGCCTGAAAAGGCAGCACTCAAAAACAACCAATCTCGAAGCATCATTCTTTGGTCATCTTTGAATTTAGAAGTCCATCTTTTCTTAAATAAGGCATACTCAGGAGATGTAAAATCTTTACGAAGTTCGTTCAACTGAAAAGCAAGAAGAGCAGTTCCAAAACTACCCACCAAAGTCAAAGACCAGAAACCTAAAAACACAACCGTTTTATAGCTTCCATATCGATCTTTAAGCATCTCATACGATTCCCAACTAATACCATGACCAAACATTGCCATTTTTACAGCACCCATTCTCTCTGTGAATGTAGCATAGGCGGATCCTAGCAACGCCCCACCTGCCGTCATAAGGGCCACAACATCCATAGCCCTTGCATGAAAGGAATCAGGAGCCACTGCATGTGCAGAAGTAACACCAAAAGCTGCTAGAGCTAAGGCTGCGACTATTCCTCTTCCACGCATAGGTCTATAAGAATTAAGAGCTTGGGCGGCTAAACACGTTCCTGTAATAAAACCATAACGCTTTCTAAGTTTTTGAGAAGCCTCCTGCATAGCGCTGATAACTTTATTTTGTTCCTGTGCAAATGCAGTACCTGTATAAACCTTTGTTTCATTTGTGGCAGGATCAGGAAAAGTTCTCACTTCAGTTCGGGCTCTTACAAGGGCATCAACGCTATCATCAATTTTCTCTTCTAAACTATCTAGTTGCTCTTGGAGAGGTGTAACACTTTTAAGATCTTCATTCTCTAAAAAGGCTTTTTTAATTTTTTCTATCTCTTTAAGGAGCTCAGGATCTTCTTGCAATTGAAGATCTGCTATTCCAGCAACAACGTTAAAAAGATCTTTTTGACTCCCAACAATTCCAGCGAGTGCAGGATTGCTGATTTGCACCTCACGCACCTCTGTTGTGTCAGGGAAAATAACATTAATTTTCATATCAAATTCATTTCCGAAAGTTGAAACAATTTGAGCACCGCTTAAGTTGACAGGCGTCGGAGCATAAAAGAGAGGCAGATAATCTGCCTTAGCATAGGCATTTAAATCAATAACTCGAGGAATGGCTTGCACACCGGTTGCACCATCCAAAGGTAAAAAGAGAAGATAATCTTCAGTACCCACAATTCCCTTGGCTTTAATATTAAATGTTCGAACAAGAGTTTTACCACTGTAAAAATCGAATTTTTTAATCTTTTGGCCTTGGGGTGCCACAAAACCAGGGGCATCGGTTGTTCCATAAAATGCTTGAAGTGGCACTTGAATCACATCACCTGAATCTAATTGACAGTGAACTGTTAATCCCTTGGGGTGGGCAGTTTTAGAATCATGTTTTGCTTGATTTAAAAGCCCCCATGGATCTAGCTTTGATTTAAAAGTAGTGAGGCGACCATTCAGATAAGCTTCAAATTGTAGTTTCAGATCTTCAAGCTCTTCTACAAAAGTTTCACTCTGGCGCTCTCGAATGATAGCTAATTCTGCTGGGTTAGGAAGAGAGGGCCGAATATCTTCATCGAGCATTCTAACCCAGTCTTGTCCAAGCTCTTGATAGAAAACTCGAACATCTTGGGGCATTTCTTCTTCTTTGGGCACATAAGTACTTGGATCTAAAAAATACCACCAAATCTGACTTTGCTTTTTGGCATCTCCTACTAAGGGTTGAAAAACACTTCGAATCATATCTCTCATATCAGCAATAGCCTCTTGCCTTTGATCCTTGAGTTCCAAATCTTGATTGGTTTTATGAGTAAGAAGTGTGTGAGATAATTTTTCAACCACAGGGCCCAACCCTTTAATTTCAGTTGTGTACTCAAGAACTGAGCTAATGCGTTTAAGCTCTGTTTTCCAAGCCACTGTAAAAGCAGGATGTGCTAAAGAGTTTTTGTAAGCAAAAAGTTGAAGTTGTAAAACGGCAATAGCATCAATAGCATTTTTGGATAACTCTTGTGGCATCGTAGCCGCTTTTTCTCCACCCACAGTTAAAAGAAGTGCAGATCGATCCCCATTCAAAGCCAAATCTTTTAGCTCTACCCCCTCAGGCATAGGAAAGGCACAAAAAGGAATAAAAGGATGAACGTGATCTGTTGCTAGAAGAGCAGTCTCTGGAGCCTCTGGTCCTGCAAGGGCAGAAGCCAAAGGTGGTCGTGGAGCACTCAGAAGCGCTTCATACATGCCTAAACTAAAAAAATAAAATTCACGATGATGTGCTTGTAGAATAAGATAATTTCCAAGTTGTAAAACCTTTTGAACTTTAAGATCTAAGTGAACAACTTCGAAACCCTTTGTGACAAGGGCTGTTCCTTCTCGCCAAGGTCCAACATAAAGTGATTTTCCTGTTCGAGGAAGATTAAACTCTTCGGCACTACTCCAAAATGGATCTCCCTCTGGAATAGCACTTGCAGGCAATGCCACTTGGCCAAACTGAAAATAAGGATCCTCTTCATAAGGTGTTACAGCTGGTTTTTGTGGCTCTGGAGGTGCGTCTCCCTTTCTTTTATCAACGCCCTTCTTAGGAGCGAGAGCATTCATTTCTTCTCTATCTCTATCTGCCTGTTCCTGTAACGCTGTAACGGCGTTCAGTCGCTCCTGCCTTTGTACCCGTCTTCCGGCGAGTGTTTCTTCTGGACTCTTTCCACGAGGTTCATCTTGTATTTGAGGTTGCTCTTGGCTTGGAGACTGTTCTGCTCTAACCACCTCTTCCTCTTCTTCTTCTTGATGATTCGGAAGAGGATTATAATTTAAATCTTCTACTATCAGAGCACCCTCAATCCTATCCCTTGTCCTCTCATCTAAATTTTGATTTGGATCTTGCAACAGCGCTTTAAGTCTTGTAACGGCAAAAGAAGAAATCCTCTTGGAATCGCTCTTAGCTAAAGCAATAAGCTCTTCAACCTCTAAAATAGGTGTTTCTTCTAAATGATGCCGCTTCAGTTTCTCTAATGCGTAAGTTGCTGCTCTCACAACCCTGGGATCTGAGGATTGAAGACACCTATCTAAAGCTTCGAGTGTTTCTTGAAGAATGTGAGCAAAACCCTCAGCTGGAGTGATCTCTAAAAGATCAAAAACACTTGAATCCGGAAAGAAAACAAAATGTAAAAGGGTGAGTAATTGACTTTCTTCTTTTGTTTCATCAATTTTTTCATTCTTGGTTATTTCTGTAAATAAACGCTCTACATCTTCATCTTGAAAATTTTCACTTACTTGTGGTCGAGCCATCAGTTTTAGAAGAAAGCCACGTACACTATCTAAAGAAGGCCAAGGAGATAAGAGTTCTTTCGCTCTTTCTCGAATCAGGGGATTACTATCGGCAAGAAGTGATTTCAGTACTTCTCGTTTCTCATCCCCATCCAGTAAAGAACAAATTGCATTGAGAGCTGTAAAACGAACCTCTATTGCTTCATCACCAAGAAGTACTTTTAATGTCTCAATTGCCTGTAATGACCTTGTCGCTCCTAAGGCATACGCAATACGATCCCTAATAAATTTATCTTCATGACGTGCCAATGGTTCTAAAAATGGAAGTGCCCTTTCACCAAGCTTACCCAAAAGAAATGCAATTGGTTTTTTAAACGACTTTCCTAGGGTAGTGAAAAGATCAACCAAAACTTGAATAGCTTCTGCGGATCCAGAATTTCCAAGCTCTACCAACTTTTTTCCACATTGTACAATGAGGGCCTTATCCTCTTTTTCATTAAGACTTAAAACAAATTCTTTAATGGCGGAAGGATTTGGATTGTGAGAAATTTTTTCCTGCACAAGAAGTTTAAGAAGCTCAACTCCAAGATCTGGGGATATATTAATATCATCTTTTTTCTTGTTCCATGAAGTAAAACGATTCTTAAACCGCTGCCAGGCATTCATCTCGGAAGTAGGAGTTACGCCTCTCTTAATTTCTGAAATGGCCATCTTTGAATCAATCACAATTAAAAAACCAGCTATTTCTTGTAAAATACGATTCAACCATTGTTCCTGATGAGCTGAATGAGGAGAAATCCAAGTGAGACGCTGTCTGACTTCAAATGTTTCTTTTGCAGCTTGCAGAAGA
>CAYJUJ010000124.1:0-5418 GCA_964373325.1 uncultured bacterium | reverse complement strand
AATACTTAAGATAAAACTAAAATGTACAATCCATTTCCCCACCATAGAAACGTATCAATGCCAGAGAGCTGCAATTTAAATGCCAATCCTTTTAACTAAATAAGTATTTGAAATTATTATGGGAAGATTTAGAATACCCCGTCAAAAGTGAAAAAAATACAAACAATGTTCATTGCTTAGATACATTACATTTGTTACAACTAAGTAAGGAGAACAACCTCCTCATTATGCAATCCATTAAAATTATAGGGGGAACAAGCCACCCTAAACTCATCCAAGAAATAGGTCAGATTCTTAAAGTAAAACCCGCTCAAATTTCCCATATTCGGTTTAGCAATGATAATCTCTTTTGTCGTATTGAAGAAAATATTCGAGATCACGATGTTTTTATCATTCAAACCTCGACTCCACCAGTGAATGATTATTTGATGGAACTCTACATCATGCTGGACGCAGCTAAGTATGCTTCGGCTGGAAGAGTTACAGCGGTACTCCCTTATTTTCCCTATGTTAGAAGCGATCAAAAAGACCAACCACGAATTCCCATTACTGCACGACTTGTAGCAGACCACTTAGCTTCTGCTGGTGCAAATCGAATTCTTTCTATTGATTTACACTCACCTCAAATATTAGGGTTTTTTAGAATTCCAGTTGATCAACTCTTTGCCTCTCGTGCTCTTTTCGACCACCTCAAAAAACATAAAACTCAATACGATGTTGTTGTTTCTCCAGATGCAGGCGGTGTGAAAAGAGCTCGTTATTATGCCCAACAGCTTAAAACATCACTCGCCGTCATGGATAAAAGACGAGATAAAAATAATGATAAGGTTAAAATGGGGTTCATTATTGGTGATGTGAAAGGTAAAAATGCTCTTATTATTGATGATGAAATATCAACCGGTGGAACGGTTTTTAATACAACCGAAGCTCTTCTCAAAGGCGGAGCCAAATCTGTTTCAGCTTTCTGTACTCACCCCATTTTAGCTGGCAAGTGTATTCAAGAACTTAAAAAATCAAAGCTTAAAAAATTGATTGTCACAAATACTATTCCTATTTCCAAAGAAAAAATGAATTCCAAAATTGAAGTGCTCTCTATTGCCCCTCTTTTGGCAGAAGGAATTTCACGTATTCATGAAGGCGAATCCTTGAGTTCTTTATTTATTTGAAAAAATCCTCAAGTTCTCTAAAAATCATGCCGATCCACATAATATACAATGCAAAAGAAGTGGGTCGTACCATTTGTAGTGCTTGTAGTTGCCCTCGAACTCTGGATCCAAAAACCAACAATCAATAAAGCCTATTTCAATCCAAACATAACTTCTCAAAATTTTGCAAGTGATAGACTTATTGTTTCCTACAAAGAAGTAGTAGGTACTCTTCAAAGAAACCAAGTGCTTTCCGATGTTCGAGTAAGTACAAACGCTATTCAGAAAACAGAAACTCTTTTACCCAATATGGAAGTTTTAGTACTTAAAGACAAGGCTCTTTTTTGGGATACTTTTAATCGCCTTTCGAATCACCCAGCTGTTGCCTTTGTAGAGCCTGACTATGAATTAAAACTCCTTTTTGGCTCAAGAAAAAAGAAAAAAAGAGCTCCGGGAGAACCTGATATTCCGCCTCCATCACAGGGAGGAGCTCCCGCTTCTGATCCTTATCTTGATAGAACTTATGGGCTTTATAAAATACAAGCTCCTCAGTCATGGGAAATTCATCGGGGTAATTCTAATGTTGTTGTAGCGGTCATTGATTCGGGTATTGATTATACACATGAGGATTTAACCGTTAATCTTTGGTACAATCCTCGTGAAATCCAAAATGATGGCATTGATAACGACAATAATGGATTTATAGATGACATGATTGGCTGGGATTTTAGAAACAACGATAATAAACCCTATGATGATAATTCACACGGCACTCATGTGGCAGGCACCATTGGAGCAGTAGGTGAAAACGGTAGAGGTATTAGTGGTGTTATTCCAAAAGTAAGACTTATGGCTCTTAAATTTACAAACAATGAAGGTTCAGGCCGAACAAGTGATGCTATTGCCGCTATCCGATATGCTGTCGACCACGGTGCCAATATTCTTAGTAACAGTTGGGGTGGAGAAAATTTTACACAAGCACTTTATGACGCAGTTAAATATGCTCAAGAAAGAGGGGTTTTATTTATCGCTGCAGCAGGAAATGGGGGAAGTGACAGCCGAGGTGATGATATTGATAGATATCCTACTTACCCAGCAGCCTTTGATTTAGATAATGTTATTTCAGTTGCCGCTACTAATAGTTATGACGAATTGGAGTATTTCTCAAACTACGGAAGATCCAGTGTTGATCTAGGTGCACCCGGGGTCTACATCTATAGCACAGTTCCAAAAAACAAATATGAAGCATTTAGTGGAACATCCATGGCCACTCCTCACGTTGCAGGAGGTGCAGCTCTTCTTCTCAGCTACAAACCCAACTTGACTTCAATGGAAGTAAAAAACACCCTTCTCTCTGCCACGGATAAACTTAAAACTCTTAATGGAAAATCTCTTTCTGGAGGAAGATTAAACGTTCGAATAGCTCTCGAAATGGTTACAAACTCTTCAACAGTCGTAGGCCAAAACGGAAATTAAGAAATAGCCCCTGCCCCTTGTTCATAATCATCAACTTTCTTTTCTAAAGATCGAACTTTTTTGTTTAGAAGGCCAATTTTTTTACGAAGCTGCCTGATACCAGTAACTTCTTGAACGGTAGAACGAATTTGGCGGTCAATTTTTTTCTGCCAATCTTCAAAACCCTCAGCAACATCCTTTATCATATGCCCCGCTTCTGCCCCAACGTTAGCTACCGGATCAACTACTTTTTTCTGGAAAAAAGAAGAAATGGAACCGCCCTTTGTTTGAATAATGTCTTTTAGAAAAGTAATGGGTAAATTTCTTTTAGATCGACGCTCATTTTCAAATATAATTTGCGTCAAAGTAAGGGACGTAATATCTTTTCCTGTTTTATTATCGATAACAGCTATGTCTTCACCAGTTTTGACAAACTGAGCTATATCATCCAGGGTAATATAAATACTCTGAGTTGTGTCATAAAGCTTTCTGTTAGAGTAACGCTTGATAATTCTATGTGTTTTTTGCTCTTCCATAATGCCCCTCATATCCTAATAACCACGTTGCTCCGCGTCAAGAATATCTTTAAGATTATCCAACCCTTAACCGATAAGATGTAAAAGTATGAAAATCCGCATCAATAAAGCACTCTTTATAATGGTTGGGCTTTTTGTTCTTGTTGTTGTTATCTACTGCGCCAAGGAACAAGGAAAAAAGGAAGAAAAGGTGCATAAGCTTCTAACCCCTTCTTCCAAGTCTGTACCCAGGGGTTTTTACAAAATAAAACCCTTTAAAATGAGTACCAACTTCACAGAAGTAAAACTTCACACTGATGAAGCACAATTTTATTATCATTTTCTCTTGGGCCTTAATTACTACCATGAAGAGCAGCTAGACAAAGCAATTGAGGAATATAAATTAGCTTTGAAATTTGATGATAAAAATACCTCCCTCCACACGGCTCTCACAGATGCCTATTTGGAAAATGGTGAATTAGATTTAGCAGAAAAACACTGCCATATCGCACTTAAGTTGGATCCTAAAAACCATAAAGCTCATGAACAACTAGCAACCATTTATGGCTCCACAAAAAAGTATAAAGAGGGGATTCAAGAGCTTCGAGAAGTTTTAAAGCTTTCTCCAGAAAATGAAGAAGCTCTTCAACAATTAGTTTCGCTTACCAGTAAACTAGGCGATAACGAAGAAGCAATTAAAACCCTAAAAAACTTTATTAAAAATAACCCCACATCTTCAAAAGCACATTTTCTTCTTGGCAAAACTTACATTCAACTAAACCAATTAGATTTAGCTCAAAAATATTTAAAAACAGCTCTTCAATATAGATCTGATTTTACAGAAGTAGCTTACCTCATTGGGCTTATCTATGAACAACAAAATAAAAAAGAAGAAGCCCTTCAATTTTTGTTGAAATACATTAAAGAAAACCCAGACAATACTTTTATCCACAAACATATTATTCGACTTTACATAGAATCTAATAACTATGAAAAGGCAGTCAGTTACTTAAAAGAGCATATTAAAAATACCCCTGACCAAGGCAATTTACGCCTTGAACTAGCCAGGCTTTTTCTAGAAAGAAAACAATATAAAAGGGCTATTGCCGAATTAGAAATTCTTCTTCAATCAGAACCTTCTTCAGACGAAGCACGCTATACGCTTGGACTCCTTTATAGAAATCTAAAACAAATAGATAAATCATTGAGCTATTTTAACTCAGTCTCTACATCCTCTTCTTTTTACAAAGATGCTATTTTTCAACAGATTTATTACTATTATCAAGTTCAGAAAAAAATAGACCAAGCTATCGATGTTCTAGAAAAAGCCATAGAGAAGAAAAATGATCTCCCAGATTTTTACACAGGCCTAGCTAATCTTTATGAAACACAAAAAAAGTTTCCCGAAGCACTACAAGTGATTGAAAAAGGTATCAAAATATTTCCAAAAGATGAGTCGCTTCTTTATTACTTAGGTGGGCTTTATGAAAAAATAGGTAAAACAGAAAAAAGCCTTGAAACTATGAATGCAATCTTAAAACTAAATCCTAATCATCCCGATGCACTCAATTTTATAAGCTACACGTATGCCCTCACACGTAAAAACCTGAATGAAGCAGAAGAAATGGCTCTTAAAGCACATAAGCTACGCCCAAAAAATGGACACATTGCTGACACCTTAGGGTGGATTTACTATCAAAAAGGTAAATATCAGGAAGCTTTAAAATATTTGCAAAAGGCAGCCGAGTTAGAACCCAAAGAAGCCATTATTAAAGATCATCTAGGCGATGTTCATATGAAGCTTAAAGAAATAGATAAAGCTTTACAATTCTTTCAGGAAGCACTTCAATTAAAACCAGATGAGAAAGACCTAGTTAAAATTAAAGAGAAAATTGAAACGCTTAAAAAAAGAATACCCGCTACTCGCTAGTAAAATTTTACAAATCTGGATCCCAGCCTTCGCTGGGATGACTTTACTTTTATCTTGCGCCCACATCCCTAAAGAAACAAGGGAAAAACCAACCTATATTTTAACATCACCAACCCCGGTTCTTAAAAAGCACTTAGAAAAAACCAAATATTTAAAAAATATCATTGGGGAAGGGAAGATTAGAATAAAATCATCACATAAAAAATTTGTTTTTGATTTTCTTCTAGCAGTAAAAAAACCTTTTTCTGTTCGCTTAGAATCTTCTCACAGTCTGGGAGGAACATAGGGAATACTTGTGACCAATCCCAAAGAGTTTCTATATTAAGATAACGAGCAAAAAACTCTCTATAAATGAAAAGATAGAATCAAAAAT
>CAYJUJ010000123.1:0-5430 GCA_964373325.1 uncultured bacterium | reverse complement strand
TTCCAAACGCGGGTCCTTCGCAATAGCTCAGGATAAACTGCGGCTGGAATCCAGTTCTCTTGATTTCCTTCCTGCTAACTCTTTGTCAGCTGCGGGAAGTGGTATCAAACCCATGACGGCGTCACCCCTACACTCGCTTTTGGCATGAAACTTTTGGAACACACCTATTATATAGTCATTGCAACGTTTATATAAACGTATTCCAAAAGTTTCCTCTCACACCTATAGGAAGATTTTTTGCAAGAAATAAAGCGCAGGCTACGGGTGGCAGCGGTAGGCTGGTCTATTTTGCGCGCAGAGTTCCATGGCGAGCACAAAATAGACCAGCCGCAGCTGACAGGACCCGTAGCCGAGCCATTCTGAAAAAAACTTTTGGAATACTTCCTAATATTCTTCAACTATGGTATGGCATGACCGTGCAATACGAATTTGATGTTATTGTTATTGGTTCTGGCATAGCGGGGCTATTTTCTGCTCTTAAATTGGCCAATAATCATAAAGTCTTAGTTATTACTAAGGAGAGAATTTCTAATACGGCAACGCACTATGCTCAGGGAGGTATTGCAGGTGTTATTTCTCATAAGGATTCTTTTTCATCACACATAGAGGATACTCTCAAAGCAGGTGATGGTTTGTGTGATGAAAAAGCTGTAGCCTCTATTATTGAAGAGGCTCCTTCACGCATCCAAGAACTCATAGAACTTGGAGTTTCATTTTCCAAAGAAAAAGGCGATTTTCATTTAACAAGAGAAGGAGGGCATTCTTATTCAAGAGTCCTTCACTACAAAGACATGACAGGGCAAGAAATTCAAAGAGCGCTCACTCAAAAAACTGAGACCCATCCTTCTATTACCATTTGGGAAAATCATATGGCTATTGATTTGATTGTTGAGGCTTCCTCTCAAAAGCAGTGTGATGGGTGCTATGTTTTAGATATTTCTTCAAATCAAGTTAAAACGGTCAAGGCTTATGCAAGTATTTTAGCGACTGGTGGTGCGGGTAAAGTTTATCTTTATACTTCTAATCCAGATATTGCGACAGGGGATGGCATAGCTCTTGCTGCACGCCGTGGAGCTTTGATAGCAAATATGGAGTTTTTTCAGTTTCATCCTACTTGTTTTTATCACCCCAAAGCTAAGTCTTTTCTTATTTCAGAAGCAGTACGTGGAGAGGGTGGCGTTCTTATCCATGCCGATGGTCAAACTTTTATGGAAAAATACTCTCCTCTTAAAAGCTTAGCTCCCAGGGATATAGTAGCAAGAGCCATTGACCATGAAATGAAAAAAAGAGGGGTTGATTGTGTTTATCTAGATATTTCTTTTAAAGAAGCTCATTTTATTCGGGAGCGATTCCCCATGATTTATGAAAAATGTGCTTCTCTTGGTATTGATATGACAAAAGAGCCTATTCCAGTTGTGCCAGCAGCGCACTATTGTTGTGGTGGAGTTCATACAAACGAAAAAGGTCAAACGTCTATTAAAGGGCTTTATGCTATTGGAGAGGTAGGGCACACGGGGCTTCACGGGGCTAACCGATTAGCTTCAAATTCTTTAATGGAAGCTGCAGTCATGGCCCATCGTGCTGCTTTTTCTATTCAAGAGGAAATGTCTTCTTTGAAAGCAAAAAGGATTGAAAATATTCCTATATGGGATTCAGGTTCCGCCTCCGATAGTGATGAGCTGGTTTTAGTCTCTCACATGTGGGATGAGATCAGAAGTCTTATGTGGAATTACGTTGGCATTGTTCGGTCTGATAAAAGACTTGAGCGAGCTTTACGAAGGATTTTAATGATTAGAGATGAAATTAATCAGTATTATTGGAATTCTTTTGTAACAAAAGACCTTTTAGAACTTCGAAACATTGCAACAGTTTCTGAAATTATTATTAAAAGCGCACTGTTGCGGCGCGAAAGTAGAGGGCTACATTATAATATCAATGTAGCCCATAAATTAGATAATCCGCAAAATACTTTTATTAAAGGTCTGAGCCTTTAATAGTTTTTCGACCGTTTGATTTGCAACGATCTACAGCCTTAACTAAAAGACCTTCTACTGCTTTACTTAAAGCATCTGCTAATTCTCCACTTGTGTTACAGCCTTTTTTCTTCAGAAACTCTCTTACTTTTGATTGAACAACAAGAACATCAGCCATTTTGATTCTCCTTTCCATCTGTCATTCTGAACGAAGTGAAGAATCCATCTTCTTCATTTCTACTCAGAATAGGTTTCAAATAATTTTGCCAGTAGATGAGATATTAGCAGAAAAAAATCACTGCTCAACAGATTTTTTTTATCTGTCATTCAGAGCCGACAGGCGAAGAATCGATATTTTATTTTTTTTGATAGATCTATTGGTTGCGACCGAGTTGTTTATCTTGGTCAGTAGTATAGAAAATATAGGCGATAGGTTGGCCACCCATATTAGAATTCACTGTCCATCCACCTGCATATTCATAAAGAGGGGTTAACCCATTACTTGCAACATTATTTCCAGATCCCGTGAAATATCCTTGAGCAGAACTATAAACGTAGGCAGCTCGGGTTGTATTGGGTTGTGGATTAATTCCTGAATGAAGGGCATATCTTACACTCTGAGTACCCGTCCAATAATCTCTTAATTCAAAAGTGCCAGAAGCTGGATTTGAAAGAGCTCGCCCTACAAAGGTATATATTTTTTTAGTTGTATCAGTATTGGGTTTTGCTTTTTCAGCATCAAATTCAGCTGCAGTGACAAGTTTAAGAGCTCGCACAGTTACTGTGCTTCCAGGATAAGGATTTGTACGTTGTTCATACGTTTGAACAAGAATATCAGTTGTGGCAGGGGCATTGGCTAAAGATAAATTTCCACCAGGACCACCAATATTAGGCAAATCACCAGTTAATTTTCCACATGCAGTGCTCAAAGCACCTACTATGCAGAAAGTGATAATAGTTAATTTTTTTCTTATCATAGAATTCATAGCCTCTCTCACTTCCAATATAAAGCAACCCCCGTACCAAAGAGGCCATTTTTATATCTTATTGAAATAACTTGATTATTTGAGGCTGTCTCTTTAAGTGGAGTGCTGTTGGGTTGTCTAAAATATGATCGATTTGGTTAAAATTATGTAAAAATACAATAATATTAATAAGTTAAGGTAAAGCCCCAAAGAGCTTTCAGCTGTTTAATCTATGGACAATTTATTGAACTGCTATGGTTCTTTTTCTTTCTATAAGGTCTTTGGAAACAGCTGCAGGCAAGATGAGGTCTTCTTTATGTCTTACATGTTGGTCATATTTGGTTGTAATATGTTCTTCAGACATAATAATAGCCTCTACGGGGCATGCCTCTTCACAAAGACCACACACAATACAGCGCCCCATGTGAATATCAAAAACTTTAGGGCTTCGATTTAAATCTAAAAGAAAAGTAGAGGGGTTATCAGATTCGTTGGGTTCAATATAAATAGCATCAGAAGGGCAAATAGCTTCACAAAGCTTACAAGAGACACACCGAAAGGCTCGTCCAATTGTGTCAGAAGGAACAAGCCTTGGAAAACCTCTATAACCAGTGGGCGTTTGCCATTTTTCCTCTGGATATTGAACAGTTTTTTTCTTCATGAACATATGTTTTAAGGTAATGAGAAGGCCTCGAAGAAGGGCTAACAGTGTAGAAATATTGCGTAAAATATTTTTCATAATGGAAGTTTATACTATACATTTTGATTAAAGGGTCAAGGTTGATATTTAACAAAGGCTTTAGTATCGTTGAAACATGCTACTTTTTGTGCTGAGCCTTGCTTTAGGAGCAGGGGCTTTCATTATAACTTACTTTCTTTTGAATCAATGGAGAGAGACTCATTTCTCTACAGGGCTAAAAACCACTAGAAACACTACTACTCAACTTATTGAAAAAAATAAAACATTCATGCGCGAACGCCTCCAAGAGGCAAAAAATAAAGCAGATCTTATTATTAAAGGAGCACGACGCGAGTTTGAAGCTGAAGTTATTGAACGCAAACAAGAATTTCAAGTGTTAGAAGCAACCTTAAATGAACGACAAGGCAATATCGATAGGCGTTTTAAATACATTGATAATCGTTTTTTAGAAATGACTTCTCAGGAAAATGAAATTAATCAATACGAGCAAGAGCTTCAAGGTATTAAAAACAAATACAACGATTTATCTAAAGAGCTTATTCAACATCTTGAAGAAAAGTCACATGAATTGGCTCAAGATACCAAAAAAGCTTTTATTAAAGTTCTCATTGATGAAACTGAACATGATCAAGCAAAAAGAATAAAGGAATTGGAAGAGGAGCTACAAGGGAGTTCTGAAAAAAGAGCGCGGGCTGTTATGGCCTCTGCCATGAACCGCTTTTCAGGGGACCCTATTATTCCAAAGCCTTCTTTTAATATTCCATTAACGGGCTCTAACTTAAAAGGAAAAATTATTGGACGCAACGGTCGTAACATTAAAACATTTCACAATTTTACGGGTATCACATTAGAATTTCAGGATGAAAATGGCACTGTTGCTATTGTAAGCCAAGATTCTTTTAGGAAAGAAATTGCACGTCAATCGTTACTTCGCTTGATCGAAGAAGAAAGGTTTAATCCAGGAAATATAGAAAGGGTTATTAAAGAAACAGAATCCAGATTGCAAAAAAATGCTATTCAAGACGGAATCAAAGCCTTTCAAATATTAAAGTTAGGAAGTGCCGATCGAAACATTTATGAAGTTTCCGGGAAACTCATGTATCGATATAGTTATAATCAAAATATTTATTATCATTCTATCGAAATGGCATTTTTAGGAGGCCTGCTTGCATCTGAAATTAAAGAAAACGTCATTGATGCAAGGCGTGCCTCTTTTCTGCATGATATTGGAAAAGTGCTTATGGATCCTGCAGAAGGAATGGGTGGGCACGCTGTTGTAGGCGCTGAGTATGCAGCCAAGTTTGGAGAGAAACCCCACATTGTTCATGCTATTGGTGCGCATCATGATGAATACAAACCTGAAACAGTTTTAGATGATATCGTTAAAGCTGCAGATGCCTTGAGTGGAGGGCGACCAGGGGCACGAATAGAAGCGGTAGAGAGTTTTGTGGAGCGGATGGAGCAACTTCAACAAATTGTAACTTCCTATGAGGGTGTAACGCATTGTTATGTCATGCATGCAGGGCGCGAAATAAGAGCTTTTGTAGATAGTGAAAGTATTGGAGATCAAGCAACGAAAACCTTAGCAAGACAGATTGCAGACCGAATTGAAAAAGAAGTTATTTACCCAGGTCAAATCAAAGTAATCGTAATCAGGGAAAACCGAGCCATCGGCACCGCCGCTTAATAAGGAAGTTGCGATGTGACGGGTCCTGAAAGGGGTCCGAACAATTATTCACAAAACCCGCGTCAAATTTCCCTGCGAGAAATTTGCGCTCTCCTCTCGACCTCG
>CAYJUJ010000122.1:0-5456 GCA_964373325.1 uncultured bacterium | reverse complement strand
GCATGATCGCAACAACCTTAACTTGACGCGTTTTGTACATCGTGTTACGAAAATTTAAATTCAATGATATCAGAAAATCTAAGCATTAATTTTTATTTACTACCAGTAGTTGTTATTCTTTTGATGTTTCTTACTGTTACCTTCAATTTCTTATTTTTTAAACCCCTTTTAAAAATTATTGATGAGAGAAAAAAAATGGTTAGCCAAATGAAAAACGAGGCCCACTCTATGAGGGAAGAAGCAAAAGAATTAATGGCTCGTTACGAAGGTGAAGTTTCTCATTTTAAGAAAGAAGCTAACAAATCTTTTGAGGGGAAAAAAAAGGAAATTGTAAAAAATGCTCAAAAGAAAATACAAGAAGCCAAAGCCGAGGCTGAAAAAGTGATTGAGTGGCATCATAAAGCGGCGATGTCTCACTATGAGAAAGCAAAAAGCGTTTTAATTCGGGATATAGATAGTTTAACTTCAGATGTTGTGAAAACTGTTTTGGAGACAACAACTTTTAATGGATAAGACCTTACTTTTTGCTGTTATTAATTTTACGATTTTTGGTGCGGCACTTTACTTTCTTTTGAGAAAACCTGCATCTCAAGCCCTTCTTCAGCGCAATCAAAAAATCGTTGAGGATATTAACCTTTCAAAGGAAATGAAACATTTTGCAGCAGGGGCCCTCAAAGAAGGTAAAAATAAAATAGGTCATTTGGAAAAAGATAAAAGTGAAGTTTGTGAAAACTTGACTCGCAACACAAAACATTTCCAGTCTGCTCAAGAAAAATACGCACAAGAGGAGTTGGCGCGCATTCAAAAAGAAGCCCAAAAAAGATCTGAACAGACAAGTTTAAAGCTTAAAGAGGCTCTTGAAAAAGAAATGCGGCGAGTGCTGCTAGAGGCAACACTAAAAAAAATGAAACAAGAACTCACCCAAGAAATGCACGAATCTCTTAATAGTGAATATGTAAAGTCATTACAACACACAAAGGAATTTAAAATTGAGAGCAACTAAAGTAGCAAAAACATATGCTCGCGCTCTTTTCGATGCGGCTCGAGAAACTAAAAAAATAGATGTTATTAAAAAAGATCTTTTTTCGTTTCAAAAATTACTTCATTTATCTTCAGATCTTAAAAAAGTATTTGAAGACTCTTCTTTGAGTTTTGAAGAGGGGGCATCCCTTATTCAGGGACTCTCCAGAAAAGTGAAATGGCAAAAAGAAACTGAAAACTTTCTTCTCGTTCTTTTAGAAAAGAAAAGATCAAATCTGTTTAGTAATATTTTAAAAGAATTTGGGGTTTTGATAGACAGTTACGAAGGGGTTATGAGGCCTGAGATTACTTCAGCTATAGAGCTGTCTAAAAAGCTGAAAACTGATGTAAGCAAGTCTTTAGAAAATATGACAAACAAAAAAGTAGAGCCCATATTTTTAGTGGACTCCCATATTTTGGGAGGTATGGTGACAAGAATTGGCAGTCAAGTTTTAGATGGAAGTCTTAAAACGCAACTTGAAAACTTGTTAGGATAGGAGATTTATGGAAATAAGAGCAGAAGAAATCAGCCGTATTATTAAAGAAAAAATTCACAACTATGAAAAGAAAGTGCTTGTTTCGGAAACGGGCACGGTTCTTGAGGTTGGTGATGGGGTTGCAAGGGTTCACGGTTTAGATGAGGTTATGGCGGGCGAGCTTGTACTATTTCCTGGGAATATTTATGGAATGGTTTTAAACCTTGAGGAAGACAACGTTGGTGTTGTTATATTTGGTCATGATTATGAAGTAAGAGAGGGTGATGTTGTTCGTCGCACAAAACAAATTGTGTCAGTGCCGGTGGGTGAAGCTGTTATTGGGCGTGTTGTTGATTCACTTGGAAAGCCGCTGGATGATGGCGGCCCCATTCTGGCTCAAGAAATGCGCCAGGTAGAGCTTAAGGCTCCTGGAATTGTTTCTCGTCAACCTGTTGCTGAGCCCTTGCAAACAGGCTTGAAAGCTATTGATGCAATGGTTCCCATTGGAAGAGGACAGAGAGAGCTTATTATTGGAGATAGACAAACTGGAAAAACAGCGGTTGCCATTGATACTATTATTAATCAAAAGGGCAAGGGTGTTTATTGTATTTATGTGGCCATTGGGCAAAAACGTTCTACTGTTGCTTTAGTTGTTGAGCGTTTAAAGCAACATGGTGCCATGGATTATACAACAGTAGTTGCTGCAACGGCCAGCGACCCTGCCCCACTTCAATTTTTAGCTCCCTATGCTGGTGTTACAATGGGCGAATA
Source organism: uncultured bacterium (assembly GCA_964373325.1). Lineage (GTDB taxonomy): Bacteria > Bdellovibrionota > JACOXK01 > JACOXK01 > JACOXK01 > CAYJUJ01. The sequence continues at coordinate 3,189 of CAYJUJ010000122.1, read as the reverse complement.
CTTTAGAGATTCTGGAAAACATGCTCTTCTTATTTATGATGATTTAACAAAACAAGCCCAAGCTTATCGACAGCTTTCTCTATTGTTGCGACGCCCCCCTGGCAGAGAGGCCTTTCCTGGAGATGTTTTTTATTTACATTCTCGTTTACTTGAGCGTGCTGCTAAAATGAGTGAGGAAAAAGGAGGGGGTTCTTTAACGGCCCTTCCTATTATTGAAACCCAAGCAGGAGATATTTCAGCCTATATTCCGACAAATGTTATTTCCATTACAGATGGGCAAATATTTTTGGAATCAGATCTTTTCTATTCAGGGGTTCGTCCTGCTATCAACGTAGGCTTGTCAGTATCTCGGGTTGGTGGCGCCGCCCAAACTAAGGCCATGAAACAAGTTGCTGGGTCATTAAGATTAAATCTTGCTCAGTATCGAGAGCTAGCTGCATTTTCACGCTTTGCTAGCGATCTTGATCAAGCCACACGAAATCAGTTGCAAAGGGGGGGAAGGTTGGTTGAGTTATTAAAACAAGGACAATACTCACCCCAATCTGTTGAACTTCAAGTAATAACCATTTTTGCGGGTGTGAATGGCTTTGTTGATTCTTTTCCTGTTGAGGTTTTAAAGGATTATGAAGTTGAACTTCATGATTATGTGCAAAATAAAGCCCAAGATGTCCTTCAGGCCCTTAAGACCAAGGGTAAAATTGATGATGACTTAAAGAAAAAAATTGAAACAACACTAACTGAATTTAATAAGATTTTTAAAGAGAAATTGTCATCCCGCACTTGATACGGGATCCGGTGTTTTAATAATATGGCAGCGGCGCGAGATTTTAAAAAACGCATTAGTACTGTTAAAAGTACACAGCAAATTACCAAGGCTATGAAAATGGTTGCCGCGGCAAAGCTCCGACGAGCGCAAATGGCAATTATGGCAGCGCGCCCTTATGCTTTTAAACTAAAAGATCTTTTAAGTGATATTGCGGCGCGTGCCGACATTTCAGATCATTATCTTCTCACTCGCCGTCCTGTGAGGAAAGCAAAGATTGTTGTTTTTACATCAGATAGAGGTCTCTGCGGAAGTTTTAATGCTTCTATTCTTAGAAATACTTTGGTTTTTTTGAAAGAAAACACATCGACTTTCGATTCGGTTGATATGGATTTTGTTGGGCGGCGTGGGCATGATTTTTTTAAAAAAAGATCCTGGAATATTCATAAAAATTATACAGGCATTATGGATGCTATTACTTACGAAAAAGCAGCTCATATGACAATGGACATTCTTGATGAATATAAGGAAGAAAATCTTGATGCGGTTTATTTTGTTTATAATGAGTTTAAATCTGTGATTTCTCAAAAAGTGGTTGTTGAAGCGCTTTTACCTATTTCGCGCAAACAAATTGGTGAAGGACAGGTCGTTATAGATTATCTTTACGAGCCACAAAAGGAAGCAATTTTGGACGAACTTTTGCCTAGGCATTTGAGTATTCAAATTTATCGTATGCTTTTAGAGTCTGCTGCTGCGGAACATGGGGCGCGCATGACTGCTATGGACTCTGCTACACGAAATGCGCAAGAAATGATTGAAAGATTAACCCTTTTAGCCAATCGTTTGCGACAACAAGCTATTACAACTGAGCTTGTAGAAATTGTAAGCGGTGCTGAAGCATTATGATAAAGAAAGTTGCGTTCATCGCAACAACATTTAAGCAAGGAGTCAAAAATGGTTACTGAAAAAATGAATGGAAAAGTACTACAGGTCATGGGGCCCGTTGTAGATGTATCATTTCCAGTGGGTGAATTACCCCATATATACACCAGTTTAAAGGTATCAAACCCCACCATATCTCCACAAAAACATAATTTAGTCTTGGAGGTGGCCCAGCATATAGGAGATAACACTGTTAGAACGATTGCTATGGATGCCACAGAAGGTCTCGTTCGGGGCATGGAGGTTTTAAATACAGGGGAAATGATTAGCGTTCCAGTGGGCCGAGAAGTATTGGGAAGAATTTTAAACGTTGTTGGTGAACCTGTAGATGAACAAGGGCCAGTAAAAACTAAAAAAAGGTACCCTATTCATAGAGAGCCCCCCACATTTCAAGAACAAAGCGTTGAGATTAAGCAGCTAGTAACAGGAATTAAGGTTGTTGATCTTCTTGCTCCTTACGCCAGGGGTGGAAAAATTGGACTCTTTGGTGGTGCGGGTGTTGGAAAGACTGTTGTTATTATGGAACTCATTAATAATATTGCTAAAGAGCACGGTGGATTTTCAGTGTTTGGAGGTGTTGGAGAAAGAACTCGTGAAGGTAACGACCTCTGGCGCGAGATGAAGCACTCTGGAGTTATTGATAAAACAGCTTTGATTTATGGTCAAATGAATGAACCACCAGGAGCAAGAGCTAGGGTTGGTCTTACAGCGCTCACAGTTGCCGAATATTTTAGAGATGAAGAAAATCAAGACGTTTTATTATTTATAGATAATATTTTTAGATTTACACAAGCTGGATCTGAAGTGTCCGCTCTTTTAGGTCGTATTCCTTCAGCTGTTGGCTATCAACCAACCCTTGGAACGGAAATGGGTGAGTTACAAGAGCGAATTACATCAACCAAGAAAGGATCCATTACATCGGTTCAAGCTGTTTATGTGCCAGCGGATGACTATACTGATCCTGCTCCAGCCGCAACATTTGCTCACTTAGACGCAACAACGAATTTATCGCGCCCCTTAACAGAGCTTGGGATTTATCCAGCGGTTGATCCATTGGCATCAACTTCAAGAATTTTAGATCCACAAGTTGTGGGACAAGAGCATTATCAAGTTGCAAGAGAGGTACAAAGGATTCTTCAAAAGTATAAAGATTTGCAAGATATTATTGCTATCATGGGGATGGATGAACTTTCTGAAGAGGATAAACTTACTGTTCAAAGAGCTCGGAAAATTCAAAGATTTTTGTCACAACCCTTTTTTGTAGCCCAAGAATTTACAGGAACTCCTGGAAAATATGTGCAGCTTGAAGACACTATTCGCGGCTTTAAAGAAGTAACAGAAGGCAAACATGATGATCTTCCTGAACAAGCTTTTTATATGGTAGGAACTATTGAAGAAGCTCGTGAAAAAGCGAAAAAGCTAACATGAATATAAGGAAGTTGCAATGAGTGAAAGTTTGCGGGTCCTGCCGCCTCTGGGTTCCC
>CAYJUJ010000121.1:0-5459 GCA_964373325.1 uncultured bacterium | reverse complement strand
CTTTCTTGACGCAGCCGTTCTCCAAATCCTGGAATTTCATAATCTGCCAAAACCTTAATAGCTTGGGGTGTTATATCTTTTGGTCCTAGGCCTGTGCCACCGCTTACAATGATGATATCAACCTCTGAGAGTTTTTTTATAATTTTTTCCTGAAGTTTTTGTGAGTCATCTGGTATCACAGTGATTCCTGTATTGTTATAGCCATTTTTTGTAAGCCATTCATGAGCAGCGGGGCCAGCTTTATCTTCATAAGTGCCTTGGGCAGCTCTGTCGCTACTTACAATGACGTGAGCGGTGATTTTCTTTTCCATACTCCTGATTTTCCTCCTTCTTTAGAGAGAAGAAAAATGTTTTCAATGGTTGCTTCAGGGCATTGGGATTTAATCATGTCGTAGCAGGTCAGGGCTGCAATAGCTGCTCCAGTCATAGCTTCCATTTCAACCCCTGTTATCCCCACTGTTTTTGCCGTGCATTCCATTACAATTTCATTTTCTTTAAGTTCAACGGAGCAATCAACCTGACTTAAAGAAAGGGGATGGCATAGGGGAATGAGTTCTGAAGTTTTTTTAGCAGCACAAATCCCAGCTATTCTTATAACAGAGATAAGCTCGTTTTGTGCTTTAGTAGAAAGCTCTTTTTTAATATTAAATTTGCCGGTGCGAACGGAGGCTCTGCTTGCCGCGATTCTTTGTGAAGGTTTTTTATCCCCCACATCGACCATGGTTGCTTGATCTTCTTTAAGATGTGAAAAATCTCCCATCATTATCCTCCAATAGCTCTAAAATGAGATACATTTCCAAATTGGTCTTTGTCTAAATGATGAGAGGGTTGTTTATAGTAAAGTACCTTTTTCACAAACTCACTTAATTCTCTAGGGTTGTGATCAAGAGGAAGTTGAATATCATTTTCTGAAAAAAGACAAGGGCGTAATTTTCCTTGAGCCGTCACCCGCAACCGATTGCACCGACTACAGAAATTACAAGAAAGCGGACTAATAAAACCAATGCGGCATGGGAATTGTGGATGATCATAAAGTACTGCAGGCCCCACAGGTTCAAAAGCATTGACTTTAAGACTGGATCTAAAACCGTAAGAAAGAACTAAAGGAAAAATATAAGAGTTGAGGACGTGACACTCATTAAAATATTCTTTGTTAAATTGAGTTGGCATAAGCTCAATAAAACGCAAAGTGAGTGGACGATGTTTAGCCCATTCAAGCAATTGAGATATTTCATCGAGGTTATAATGACGAAGAAGAACGGTATTTATTTTAACCTCTAATTTTAAGTCAAGTGCTTCTTGGATAAGATTTACTACTTTGGAAAAGCTCTGACTTCCAGTAATTTGTTTGAATGTATTTTCATTAATAGAATCAAGGCTGATATTGATGTGTGTTAAGCCAGTTTTAGCAAGGGTAGCTAGGTTTTTTATAAAACTACCATTTGTAGTAAGTGAAATAGTTTCATAACCTAGACCTCTTGCTTCACCAATCGCTTCGTTTAATTTGGAGTGTAGAGAAGGTTCTCCTCCTGTAAAGCGAACTTTCTCAAATCCAAGCTGTCGAAAAGCTTTCAAGATCGTAGATACTCTTTCAAATGGCATTTGATACTGCGCTTTTTCCCAATCTGGAAAGCCCTTCGGTAAGCAATATTGACAGGACATGTTACAAGCTTCTGTGAGTGAAAGTCTTAAGTAATTAAGACGTCGCCCTAGTGAATCTCGGACGCTTTCTCCAAAGTAGGAGATCATATCTTGTTGAGTGTTGATGTTGATCTCAAGAAGTTTTTTTTCAATTTCATCTGCCATCATAAATTGGGTTAACGGCAGAGATTGAAGAATACGGGTTATGCTTAATTCTTCTTTTGAAAAAATGGATAAATTCTTTTTATGCCACAGAGATGGAAATGGATAAATATTTTTTTGATTATCAATAAAGCAACTAGGAGATTCTACTGAAGAAATAAGTTTTTTTAAAATTTTTTGATCTACTCCAATAGCATCAACGGCTAAAACGATCATTTTTTTAGAAGAGGCTAACTCTAAAGCAATTTTTAAGCCAAAATAGGGTGCTCTATTAGAGCCACTTTCATCAACAACTACTTTTAATTTTTTTGTGCGTTCAATAGATTTGCATTGTTTTAAAATAGTTTCATAATTTTGTTTTTGATTTTCAGAAGAACACACAATCAAAGTTTCACCAAACAAAGAAGAGAGGCGATTGAGTTGGCGTATCACTAAGGGCGTGCCATGAATAGAGAGAAGTCCTTTGTCTTGTCCCATCCGGACGGAGTAACCACCTGCCAAAATAGCTAAACTTATGTCATGCCCCATTGGGTGTCGAAGTTAACTGTATTTTTAAATAATAAACATGATTTAAATCATATTTGTAATTTATCTTCTGTGTTACGACCAAAAGTGTTATGAAGGTAAGAATTCTTTATTTCGCTTATCTACGTAATCTTACCCAGAAGAAAAAAGAAGATATAACACTTCCGGAAGGAAGTTCTATTTCTCATCTCCATGATTGTTTGCAGAAAAAATATGCAAAATTCTTTTCAGATACTTCTTTTTTAGCAGTAGCTGTTAATGAAGAATATGCAAGGTCTGATAAAATATTAAAAGAAGGGGATACCGTTTGTTTTATTCCACCGGTAGCGGGGGGGTAAAAATGTTTTTGAAAAATCCGCTTCAACCTCAAAAATTATCCAAACGTTTTCGAAAAAATTTAAAAGCCGGCGCTTTTGTTAGCTTTGAAGGATGGGTTAGAAATCATCACGAGGGCAAGAAAGTTCTTCGTCTTGAATATGAAGTTTATGTTCCCATGGCCATGAAAGAGCTAGAAAACATCACGCTTCAAACTAAGCAAAAATTTGGCGTTTTTGAAATTCAGATTCATCACAGAGTAGGGGTTTTAAAACCAGGTGAAATAGCTGTGTGGGTTGGGGTGACAGGAGAGCATCGTGAGGAATGTTTTAAGGCATGTGAACATGTCATGAAAGAGCTCAAGTCTCGAGCACCTATTTGGAAGCATGAGACATATGAGGATCATTCACAACAGTGGATTCACTGTCCAAATCCCTGTTTGCTTTAAATAGTTTTCTAGGTATGATTCCCACCACTTTTATGAATGTTTTTGTAACAGGTTTCCCCGGCTTTATCGGAAAACGTCTTGCCCTTAATTTAGTTAAGAAAAAACCAAGTTTAAAATTAACTCTTCTTGTTCATCCAGCAATGGAGTTTCAAGCCAAGAAAGATTTTAAAGAAATGGGTTTTGAGGGAGGCCAACATCGAATTGTTTTAGGGGATATCACAAAACCACATTTGGGTTTGGGGGGAGAAAAAGCACAAATTCAAGAGCAAACTGAAATAGTTTTTCACCTTGCTGCTATTTATGACTTAACTGTTTCAGAAGATAGAGCCAAGGAGGTTAATGTTTTTGGAACACAAAACATCCTTGATTTTTTCTCGAAAACTTCAAAGCTTGTTCGTTTTAATTATGTTTCAACGTGTTATGTGGCAGGGAAGGTGAAAGGGCTTGTAACACAGGAAATGCTTTCTCGAAACCAAGAGTTTCACAATTTCTATGAATCTACTAAGTATGGGGCTGAAGTTTTAGTGCAAAAAAGAATGGATGGTTTGCCTATTACTATTTTTAGGCCTTCTATTGTTGTTGGGGATTCTCATACGGGGGAGACAGATAAATTTGATGGGCCTTATGTGGTTATGAAATTTCTTCATAAGATAAAACTCTTATTACGACTTGTTCCTAACTTGGGTTTTTCTGATAGTGAGGCAAATACGGTGCCCGTAGATTATGTGGTGGATGTTATGACTTATTTAGGTTTTTTGGAGAAAGCAAAAGGGCAGGTTTATCAAATCTGTGATCAGAATCCTCCCCTCACAGAAGAATTTTTTGGAGAGCTTGTTTTCCTCATAGGAGGAGTTGCGCCTTATCATTCATCTTTTTTAAGAACGATCATTCTCAAATTACTTCGATTGCCTTTTATTTCTTACATCACGGGTATTACCAAACAGCATCTTGATTATTTTATGCATCAAGGAAAATTTAGATCTGCTAATTTATTAAAGGATTTGGAAGGTTCTGGAATTCATTTGCCCCATTATAAAAAATATTATCCGATCCTTTATAAATATATGAAAGAACGGGTATGAATCTCAAAAGTTTTAAAATATTCATGCGTTTCCTGGCCCTTTGTTTTTTAATTGTAGGGCTTTTTTTTGTAGTAAAACCCCATGCAACTCTTGGAATTATTAATTATTTTTCTTTAGCACTTGGTTTCCTCCAAGAAATTCCGCTTAATGTGGAATATTTTTGGTTATCACTGGCTGGCTCTCTTATGATGACCCTTTCTTATTTGTGTTATCAAGCAGTTAAAATATCTTTAAACCATGTAGCTATTCAAGCGGTGCTTGTTGCTAAATTAGCAAGCAGTGTTTTTTTTGTTATGGCGGCATGTCGGACTACAAATAGCGCCTATTTGATAGGTGCCATTGTAGATATGAGTATTTTCCTTGCTATTTTATTTTGCTACAAAAAGGTTAGATGAATTCCTATTTTAAAGGGCAGTTTCCATTCTATGAAGTGTGGTATGGAAAGCTCAACATCTCTCCAGGGGAAGCTTTTTGGTTTCGCTATACACTTCTTCATGGACAAACAAAAGAAGCAGCTCTTTGGGCAATTTATTTTAATAACAACAAAATCGTGTTTCAAAAAAAGATCCATTCCTTATCAGAGTTATCCTTATCCTCAGTCGCTTTTAAACTTCCTTCAGGGTTTCTAAGTTGTAAAGGAAGTCAAGGGTGTTTACCTGAATTGGAATGGTATTTAAAGTATGACAATAAAGGGGGTAGTTTTGATCCTGTCCCAAAACTTTTGAAATATCTCCATTTATCCAAATCGTATACGGCTACTCCTTTTCTTGATGTTATTTTCTCGGGAATGATTTCTGTTTCTGGGGAAACTCGTCTCGTTAATAATGCAAGGGGAATGATTGGCCATGTGTGGGGGACAAAACAGGCGCAGGAGTGGACGTGGGCTCACTGTAACCAGTTTGATAAAGAAAAGGGAGTTATCTTTGAAGGGCTTTCTGCTCGAATTCTTTTTGGAAGGTGGTTAACACCGCCGCTGACCTCTTTATATTTCAAATATGAGGATAAAGAGTGTTTTTTTAATGGAGTTCGCCATTTATTAAAAACAACCTCTTCATTTGGTCATACTTTTTGGGAGTTTCAGGCTTCAAATCATAAAATGACTCTTAAGGGGAGCATAACGAGTGATCCTCAAAAAATAGCTGTTGTTACTTATACCGACACCGATGATTCCATTTTGCATTGTCATAACTCAAAACTTGCCTCGTTAGAGATAGAGCTTCTCGAACATAAAACAGGTTACAAAAAAGTTTTTCGAGCCAGTGGTACTGCTGCTTTAGAATGGGTGA
>CAYJUJ010000120.1:3530-5484 GCA_964373325.1 uncultured bacterium | reverse complement strand
TCTTAATTTAACCCTTTGTTTTTTTAATTTGATCCCCATTCCACCCCTGGATGGTTTTGGAGTTTTAACAGGGCTTGTGCCCAGAAACTTGGCTGAAACACTAGAGTCTTTAGCACCCTACGGTTTTTTCTTGATCCTTCTTATGTGGTATACAGGAATTGCAAGTTTCATTGGAGCCCCCATACGTTTTGCATTGAATTGGTTTTTATATTTAGGAAGTACGTTATTTCAAATTAATCTTTTTCCGTACTTCCACCATTTTTAGAGAGGAACCTATGACTCAAACACGAGTTGTCAGTGGCATTCGCCCCACTGGCAAATTACATTTAGGTAATTACTTAGGAGCTATTGAAAACTGGCTAGAGCTTCAAAAAAAATACGACTGTTTTTTTATGATCGTTGACTGGCATGCTTTGACTACCGACTATAAAGACCCAACGCTACTTCAATCAAACATTAAAGAAATGGCATTAGATTTACTCTCGGTAGGCATTGATCCAAAAAAATCTACTTTTTTCATACAATCCCATGTTAAAGAACACGCCGAACTTTATTTACTTCTTGGCATGTTAACTCCTGTTGGCTGGCTAGAGAGAAATCCAACCTACAAAGATCAAGTGAAAGAATTAGCTGCCAAGGATATCGCAAACCTAGGTTTTCTAGGATATCCCGTTCTTCAAACTGCCGATATTCTTATCTATGATGGAGAGTCAGTTCCTGTTGGGAAAGACCAGCTTCCCTATTTAGAAGTGTGCCGTGAAATCACAAGGCGCTTTAATTACCTCTATGGCGATACCTTTAAAGAACCTCAACCCCTTTTAACAAACACACCCCTTATTTCTGGAACAGATGGTCGGAAAATGAGTAAAAGCTACAATAATGCTATTTATTTGGCCGATGAGCCTAAAGATTTTGAAAAAAAGATTCTCACATTTATAACAGATCCTCGTCGTCAAAGAAGAACTGATCCAGGCGATCCCAAGGATTGCCCTGCCTTTCAAAACTTTCACAAAAGATTTATGGACAAAAAAGAACAGGCTGAAATCACAAAAGGTTGCACGACCGCCACAATGGGCTGTCTTGAATGCAAAACGAAGCTGCACAATAAAATGCTCCCCTGGATAACCCCAATCCGAGAAAAAAGGAAAGAACTTTTAAAAGATGAAAAGAAACCGTATACTATCCTTGAGGATGGGGCTGAAAAAGCAAGAACAGAGGCATCATCTACGATGGTGCGCGTGAGGAGTACCTTAAAACTTTGAGTCATATAGTTAAATTAGAACAATTTGAAGGTCCACTTGACCTTTTGCTTCATCTTATTCGTCAAAATGAGATTGACCTTTACAATATTCCTATAGCCAAAATTACGGATCAATACCTTGAAACACTTAAATTGATGAAGGAACTCAACATCACCATTGCTGGTGAATTTATTTATATGGCGGCAACCTTGATTTTTATTAAATCCAGAATGCTTCTACCTATAGAAGAACTAACTCCTGAGGAAGAAGACCCAAGAATGCCACTCGTAGAAAGGCTTCTGGAGTATCAAATGTTCACAAAGGCGGGGAAATTTCTCATAGATAATTCTATTATTTCTAAAAACATGTTTCCTGTAAGAATTTACACTGATGATGCTGAGCGTGGTTTTGAAAATATTGGTGTTTTTCACTTGACCCAATCGGTCATGGATGCTTTCCACAAAATAAAACCAACTTTTCATAGTGTTGAAACTGAAGGCTATTCTGTTTCTGAAAAAATAGAGGAGCTTAAAAAAATAATTATCCCTGGAAAAAAGATTTCATTTCATCTTCTTTTTAAGAAGACAAATATGATTGAAGGAATTGTTACATTTTTGGCACTTTTAGAAATGGTAAGAAATCAAACATTAAAAATGGTACAAAAAGACTTGTTGGGATTGATAGAAATTTTCGCCTGTCATCCTGAGGCGAAG
>CAYJUJ010000120.1:0-3430 GCA_964373325.1 uncultured bacterium | reverse complement strand
ACAAAAAGACTTGTTGGGATTGATAGAAATTTTCGCCTGTCATCCTGAGGCGAAGCCGAAGGATCCAGTATTACAAAAGGAGAACAAAGCAAATGGATAAAAGAGAAATTAAAAAAATTATAGAAGCTCTTATTCTTACAAGTAGTGCTCCTTTAAGCCTCCCCAAGATAAAAAGCATTCTTGAGACCAAACAGGAAATGACGGGAAATTATTTAAAAGACATCATAGAAGAACTTAAAAAAGAGTTTGAAGAAAATAGAGGAATTACTTTGGTTGAAGTGGCTGGTGGTTATCAGTTTAGAACACAGGAAAAAATGGCAGAATGGGTTAAAAAACTTGATGATCTAAAACCTCTTAAAATGAGCCGAGCCCTCGTTGATACATTAGCCATTATTGCTTATAAGCAACCTCTTACAAGGATGGAAATTGAAGATATTCGAGGCGTTGATTGCTCTTATGCTCTAAAATGCTTACTTGATGTATCGCTTATTAAACTTTCTGGTAGAAAAGAAGATGTAGGGCGTCCTCTTCTTTATACAAGTACAGATTACTTTTTGGAGTTTTTTAACCTGAAAAGCTTGAAAGATCTCCCCTCCCTTAAAGAATTTGAAGATGTGCATGTAAGAAAACTAGACTTTACAAATCAATTAAAACTATTAAAAGATAAGGACGAAGTCAGTTATGATTTCTTAACTGGCAAACAACTCCCCCCACCTGGATAGTACTACATAGTAGGTTCACCCTCACCTCAAGTCCTCTCCCATCAAGGGAGAGGAGGGAAAACATGGAACGACTTAATAAAGTTATAGCCCAAGCGGGTATTGCCTCACGAAGGGGGGCGGATGAGCTCATTCGTAATGGCCAGGTGTTTGTTAATAACAAGCCTGCCCGGCTTGGGGTTCTTGTTAATACCCATCATGACCACATTCGCGTTGGAAAAAAAACATTATCTCTAAAAAGAAAAGAATATTATCTTTTCCACAAACCTAAGGGATGTCTCACAACTAAAATCGATCCTGATGGAAAACCTACCATTTACGATTTACTACCTCCAAGATTGCATCATCTTTTTCCTGTAGGGCGCCTTGATTTTAACTCCTCAGGGCTTCTTATTTTAACAAACGATGGGGACTTGAGCCACGAGCTTTCCCACCCTTCTTTTCAAGTCAAAAAAGTGTATCAAGTAAAAGTGAGAGGAAAACCACCAGAAAAAGTTATCAATCTTTTCAAAAAAGGAATTTTACTTGAAACTTGTCCCCGTGAAAACGGGGAACTGAAGTTAGGACGAGCAAGTTTTAATGATATTAGAAAAATAAAAGAGGTTGGAAAAAACTCATGGTTTATAGTTACGGTTACAGAAGGACGGAATCTTTTTATTCGCCGTATGTTTGAAAAATTTGGTTTTGGTGTTGTAAAACTAAAAAGAATTCAAATGGGAAATTTTTCTCTTGGTAAGTTGAAAATGGGTGAGCTTCGAAAAATCACTCTGTAGACTTTTGATGTACTTCCTCGGTAACCTGATTTAATTGATAGGCTTTCACCCTAATAGCGGTGCCACCTATCACAACACCACTTAAATTGTAAGAGCAGACTCCAGGTTTAGAATCATCATTATAACTGGTTTTATCACTTGCCTCTTTTGGTGCTGCTTTAACAGGGATTTTAATGGGATGAGATATATCCTCAGTTTTATCTACTTCTTTTCCTTTACCATTACGACCCTTAAGAGAAATTTGATCTATGCGTGTATTCCAATCTGGATCAGTTGTGAGAGCATCAACATTAATATTCAATCCAACTGCATTGATCTTAAATTCTTCTGTCTTAGTTTCGCCTCCACGCCCAACTCCTAAAACATAAAAACCACCTTCTGTATATTGATGTTCATCATAAATACCCCATTTATTGGAACCATCTTTTTTCAAAACCACTTCTTTTGTGTAACTACCCCCATCTTTGACAGAAGTAAGTGTTACCCTCACCCTTCTTTCATTCCCTTCACCGATAGGTTTTAAAACTTCATAGGAAAATCTAAGAATTTCTCCGTGAGTCTCAGGATTTTTTAATCGAACTTCTCCAATAGATTCTGAGCCTTCAGGCAAATCATCTCCCGCAAGTGTTATTTGCTCCATTTGATTTGTATCTCTTCCACTATGAGTACCTCTATAATCATCCCAACTACTTGTAAGCACGTTGCCCGTCATGACTTTGTCAAATGTCCAAAAAGAAAGACTTGGTTTTCCGCTTTCATCTTCCTTAACGTAAACTTGTACAAACTTTTCTGACCCTTTAGGTGCGTTATGATGAACTACAAAAAGAGGGCTTTCATCCCCAAAAACCCCATTGTTTTCTCTTATTTCAGCCGCTTCCTGAGCGTAGAGAAAGCCACTTAAAATGAAGATAAATAATGACACATGTGTCATCTTGCACTTGATGCGGGATCCAATATTAATCATACACAACAAACCTCTATACTCATAAAAACTGCAAAGCCCCTGCCAAGGCTTCTTTAAAATAAACTATTGATATTATTAATGGTTTTTAAGAACAAGGGCGAGGCCTCATATCTAAAGTTTTAACAAATTAAGAACATATTTAAAAAACATCAATAATATTAGTATGTTAAAATAGTTATTCTATAAAGCGACAGCTGATTATTTTCTATTCAATTCTGTCAAAACTTTTATTTAAGCTATTTATTAAGTAATATTAACTAGTTAGAGTTAAAACAAAAAAAGTTTATTCATTTTCTACACAATGTTTCTACTTCTCTATTCAAACCTAACTTATTGTAATTATTTAAATATATCTTAAAAACCTGAGTGGCTTGCTCCTTGCACAATGGCTACTCCACATATGATCGGGGGGAAATTGGGAAAATTAGCTTTTCTCGTTATTTTTTGTGGAATTTTAAGTACCAACCAGTCTTTTGCAAGCAATCAATTCGATTGTGGTGAATTCACGGCTCTTTTCACAAAAGTCTTAGAAAAAATAGATACCCGTGAAAGAGAAAATTTTAATAATATCCTTCAATCGGAAATCAAGACTGTTTTAAAAACAAATGTAATTCTGGATTCCAGCCTTCGCTGGAATGACATTTCTCAAGTCCGGGATGACAGAGGGGAACACAGGGATGACAAAATGGGTGTTTTCGAACAATCTGACTTTTGTAAAACTATTGTTCCTTACCTGCCAGAGAATCAAACTGAGTTTTTTGTACAACTTTCCAGAAACCTCATTCAGCGCTTGGATAGGTACGGAAGCTTTGAAGTTTACGGATCAGTTGGAAATGGAACACGAGTTCAAGGACAACCACAAAGAGAAGAAAAGCCTCATATCTCTCATAAAATTATAAACGGTAGCATTCTTTATATAAAAATAAATACTTTTTTAAATGACATTGTTCCTCAGTATATGGAAAATCTCATGC
>CAYJUJ010000119.1:0-5519 GCA_964373325.1 uncultured bacterium | reverse complement strand
AAGTCCATTGATTATCAGAGTTAAACCCGAAAATCGAAGATGGTGAAAAAGAGAGTCAAAATGGTTTTTACCAAAATAACCTATAAAAGCGGTTGGAATTGTTGCCACAATAATGAGGAGCAATATATGAAAAGGGCGCTTTAACACTTCCATGCAGACGGATCTAAAATACATGATACCAACGCAAAGAGTAGCCAGGTGAAGAAATAGGTTTAAAAAGATTTGGGGTTCTTTGAAACTTAAAAAATGCTCTGCAAGTGCAAGATGCGTAGAACTGCTTACAGGAAGAAACTCTGTGACACCTTGAATAAGGCCTAGCAGTAAAGTTTCTATTATTTCGATGGTATCCTCACGGTAAAAAGAGAACCTTTTCCTACTTCGCTTTCAACCTCAATCGTTCCCTTATATTTTTTGATGATATCATGACTGATAGATAATCCAAGCCCCGTTCCCTTTCCCTGTATTTTAGTTGTAAAAAAAGGCTCAAATATTTTAGACAAGTTATCAGGGTGTATGCCACAGCCTGTATCATGAATGCTGATACATATATTCCCATGAATGTCTTTTGTTGTGATTTCAATATTCCCTTCTCGTTCTATTGCCTGATAAGCATTATTCAAAATGTTGAAAAAAACTTGTTGAAGTTCACTAAAGTGAGCTCGTATTTTAGGAAGATTTTGGGAGAGATTTTTTTTGATGTTGACTAGTTTTTTTGCTGATGAAAACCACACTAGTTTTAGAGTTGATTCAATGACTTCATTAATGTCAATGAACGTTCTAGAAACGCTTTTTTCGATATTCCATTTCCCCAACTCTTTAGAAAAACTTAAAAGGTTTTCAATAATTTCTTTGCATCTCAAAGCTCCTTTTTCAATTTCCATAATATCAGCATAATGGGTATGACTTGGAGGGATTTCTTTTTTAATAACTTGCGAAAGGCCTAGAATACCCGTGATAGGATTATTAATTTCATGTGCTACAGAGTTAGTCAGAAGCCCTACTGCTGACATTTTTTCAGACTGGATCAGTTTTCTATAAATAGCCTTTTCCTGTGTTAAGTCTTTATAATATTGAACGATGTATTCGATGTTTTTATTTTTTCCAACAATAGGAAATGACCAAGTGCGAATATCTTTATCTTGAAACTCGACTATGTCATGTCCCAAGGACGCTCCCTTTTTTTCTAAACTTTCTTTAACAGAGCAGTTTGTACATGGAGCATTTCTGTGAGCAAGAACTTCATAGCACTTTTTCCAAACGATTTTTTTAACATGGGTTTTGGCAAATTTTTCGCAGGCTTTGTTGGCTTTGATAATAGTGTAATGAGTATCAATAATGGTGTTCGGATCTTCAATGGCATCAAAGGTTTGCTCCCATTGTCTTGTACCTTCTTGAATAACATCTAAAAGTAAAATTTTATTAATTGCTACTGCCAGGGGGCCTGATATTTCTTCTAGGTTTTTGATGTCATTTTTATTAAATGGAGTTGCCGTTGTCCGGCCAAGATGAAGCATACTCACAGATTTTTTTTTATTTCCAACTGTTGATATGAGAGGGAAAAGAAGTGCTGATTGAATTTTTGTTGATTGAGGAAAATAGAGTCGAATGAGTGGATTTGGACTTTTGATAATTTTTGGTTTCTTGAGAAAGTGCCTAAAAATTGGGTGACAGACTCGTGAGTCTGTCACCCAATTTTTAGGCACTTTCTCTGGTATTCTTAGTTTTTGATCGGGCGTTAAAAGTGTTACAGCATCGAAATAAATGACCTGTTTTGTATCTTGTGCAATAGTCTGGATGAGATCACTTAAGGTTTTACTTTCACCTAAATGGGTCATAAAAGCATGAATCAATTCCAGGTATTTTTTTTTCTCATTAATGAGCTTTCGTGAGGATTCAATTTTTGTTCCTCTTCTCTCCAGCTCATGGTGAAGCTTTGAAAGCCGTTCTTGTTGATGAAGGTCTAATTTTGCTAGTTGTTGATTTTGTAAAAGCAAGTCTCGTTTTTCTAAGCCTTTTTGAATTGTTGTTAAAACTTCTTCATCGTTCCAGGGTTTTGTCAAAAATCTAAAAACAGATGCTGAGTTCAAAGCTCTTTGTGCTAGTTTTGCATCAGGATAGCCTGTGAGGAGAATTCGAACTGTATGGGGCCACTTTTCTCGAATCTTTATAAGAAAGTTTAAACCATCTTCGTCTTTGAGCTTATAATCACAAATAACAATGTGAATTTCTTTTTTCTGGAAGTGTTCTTCTGCTTCTTCTGTGTTTCCCGCAGTTAAAATAGAATAGGAAGAGGATTTTAAAAGACGTTTAAAGGCCGAGAGAATAAGAACCTCATCATCGATAATAAGAATGTGTTTGATGTTGTTATATTACTGCGGAGCGGGCATTTGAGTCAATAAAGACCTCCAGTCCATTAGGATCTGGAGTGTGATAGTTTGAAATACCGATACTAATTGAAATTTTTTTATTTTTAATGCTTGAGAGGGCCTCAATCAGGTCTTTAATTTGATTTCCTATTTCAAGGGCTTTTTTCTGATCCGTGTTTGGAAGGATGAGAACAATTTTGTTGTGACTGAGCCAAGAAATATAGTTAGCATTGGGTACAGATTTTAAATTTTTTAAGAAAGATTTGAAAGTAACAGAGGTGATGACAGTTTTTGAATCGACAGTTAAAAGTACAGCTGACAGTGCATGATTATTTTTGACAGCTTTTTCAAGCTCTTTATGAAGAATAAGGTTGAGTGGTTCTTTCACAAAAGTAAAGAAGTGCATAATTCATACCAGAACGATAAAAACCCCCTTGGTTTCTAAAAATATAAATAAATTCAATCAGTTATTTGAAAGTTTTGTCATCGCAGCGTACGCAGGGATCCAGTTTTTAAGCTACTTCTTTGACTGTGAGCGTCAAAATTATGACTACCTTTTTTGTTGCCAAATGATTTTTTTAGAATATTTTGCTTTGTGTGTTTTGTTGTGTTTCGAATTAAGGAGGTCGTTATGTTGAAAAAAGGTATTGTTTTAAGTGTTCTCATTCTCGCTATTTCAAAAGTAAGTCTTGCAACAGTTTCTGTTATTGAAACAACCCCTCACTCTGTAGAGTCTCTTACTTTGAAAATTCAAAGCTCTGGCATGAAAGTCTTGTCCTCTGCCAAGAAAGATGTTGGAGGAGTGTATAGAACAGATGTGCTTGTTGATCATACGCCACAACAGCTCGGTCTTTTAAAAGGAGTGGTAGCATCTTTCGGCAAGACAAAACTTTTTCTTGTTTCTAAATTTGTTCTTCGGGTTGAAAAATGGGATGCAGAAGAATATTGCTGGTATTATGATCATGAACATGGCCGCAAGCATTGTTCTTATACTTGGAAATGGTTGCCTTTACTTGATGACGTTGAAGAAGCAGCTCAATCTTTAATAAGTGATCTTGAGAGGTTTAAAAAACCTGAAACAAGGCAGCAGTTTTTAGATGATTATGACATAGCTTGGAAAAGGCGTTTACAAGTAAGTCTTGTTTTCTGGGCTTATTACGAACCAGTTCCTGCAATTCAGCAAGATTATACATTTGATTCTCACGAAGTATTTTTAGGTGAGACAACACGCAGTCGATAGGAATTTATTTTTTTCTTGAAAGTGACCACTTAAGAAGTGGTGGTGTTATCAGTGTTGTGATCATAACCATGGTGACAGTAGCCGAGTATAAACTTTGTTGGATGAGGTGATTCTCTAGTCCAATACTTGCAAAGATAAGGCCCACTTCTCCTCGTGGTATCATCCCTATTCCAATAGAAAGGCGATCAAGGCCCTTTTCTAGTGCACCTATGCCGCATACTAATTTTCCTACAATAGCAACAAAAGAGAGAAGAAGTGCTGTTGTGAGAATTGGAAGATTGATCAGATCAGAAAGATTTACTTTCATACCAATCAATACAAAAAACACCGGCACAAAAAAGTGAGATAAGGGTTTAATGAGGGTTTCTATGGTCTCATGAGCAAAAAAGCCCTCGAAGTGAGACTCTTCAAGCACAAGGCCGGCAGCAAAAGCACCCACAATAACGTGAAGACCTACCATGTTAGCCAAGAAAGCAAAAAGAAAAGCTAAAGAAAGCGCCATAATAAGGCTGATGCCTTCTATTTTAAGATGTTTTGTAATATTGAGAATGGAGGGTACGAGTGTTTTTCCTAATAAAATAGCAAGAATTAAAAAAACAACCGCTTTAGTAGTGAGGAAAAGAATATCTATTGCTGAAATAGAGGTTGCACTGTGATTGACAGCAGCAGAGGCTAATCCAGAAACGACAGCGAGAATGAGAAGCCCAATGACGTCATCAATAACAGCAGCACCTAAAACAATTCGTGATTCGGGGAGATCAATTTTATTGAGATCCTGCAGAACTCGCGCTGTAATTCCAACACTTGTAGCTGTGAGTATGGCACCTATAAAAATATCAACAGATGAACCCCCCCCCAATCCCAACCAATGGCTTACAAAATATCCTAGGACGAAAGGGCACGTAACACCAACCACCGCTACTAAGAGGGAAGAAAGCCCTACTTTTAACATAGATGATAATTGAGTGCTGAATCCAATGTGAAATAAGAGAATGATAATTCCAATTTCAGAGAATGTTTTAATAAAAGGTTCACTTTTAATTGTTTCAAAGAAAGTGAATGAGTCTCCTGTCAAAAAAGAGATATTTCCCAAAAGAACACCAAAAATAAGTTCACCTAGAACTGGGGGTTGTTTTAATTTTTGAAAAAGGGCGCCCCCTATTTTTGCTGCAATGAGAATAACGATGAGGAATATGAGAACATTATGTGATGTCACGAACAAATTCTAACACTGCTACAAAAAGCGGTCAATTTAAGGAAGTTGCAATGAGTGTGAAAGTTTGCGGGTCCTGCCGCCTCTGGGTTCCCTCCACATCTCGTGCTCGCCAGTAGGCTGCGCGCGAGTGTGGCCTGCCCACCGGCGTCACCCCCAAACTTTCACTCATCGTGATGGATGCTTCCTCTCCAAGGGCAAGGATGCACTCATTGCAACAACTATCTAAATCCTGGATCCCAGCCTTCGCTGGGATGACAGTAGTCAGCTGTGTTCCAAAAGTTTCCTCACATACACCTATAGGAAGATTTTTTGCAAGAACTCAAACACAGGCTACGGGTGGCAGCGGTAGGCTGGTCTATTTTGCGCGCAGAGTTCCATGGCGAGCACAAAATAGACCAGCCGCAGCTGACAGGACCCGTAGCCGAGTCATTCTGAAAAAAACTTTTGGAACACCACCTTTTTGATATTGACTATCTGTGTTATTCTAAAAAAAGATGAGTCCTTTTTATAAACTTGTAGTTTTAGGAACGAAGGGCATTTATCTTAAACTCAAAAAAAGGCCACTTCATATCAATCTTGAAATTTCTTTGGCGTGTAATGCGCGGTGCCCTTTCTGTGACTATTGGAAGTCAAAACCAAAAGACCAAACAGAAGCAACTCTTTTTGAATTTCTCAAAAAAAATGAACCCTCTTCTTA
>CAYJUJ010000118.1:0-5561 GCA_964373325.1 uncultured bacterium | reverse complement strand
CCCATAAGGCGGCAGGACCCCGAAGCGAGCTATTTTGAAAGGAACTTTTGGAACAGTACCTTATTTAAAAAGCTCTTTCGATTTCCTCAAAGGTAAGATTGTAGACTGGATTTGGAAAAACCTTTTTAAGCCACGCATTCCTGCTTGTCTCATCACGCCACATGTTAAAATGGTTTCTAAACAATGTACTAGTATATTCACTCATTTTCCTCTCTAACTCTCTTTGAGAAAGCACTTCTTGAATCTGCATGCTTAAAGTAACTTCACGCTTTCTCTCTGGATTTTCTTTATCCACTTCCACTCGCACAACATCTTCCAACCCTAATTTTTTACCTGGGCGTCTTTCCAAAACTCTTAATTTATAAAATGTAGGTTGGGGTAAGTCTTTTACAAAAATAAGCCATTGCTTCACACGTCCCTCATCATCTAAAGTAAAAACATATTCCCCATGAATAAGAGGATTTATATCCTCATTGAGTGTGATTTGAGTAAGAGCATGATGAGTTTGAAGTTGTATTAACCCAGGGAAAATAGAATTAAACCGCGCTTTTATTTCTTCTGCTCGAGCCACATAATTTGCATTATCTGAAAGCCCGCCTAATTTATAAAGATCCTGTCCAATAAACCGGTAATTAAGTTCATAGGCAAGTTCAGTAGGTTGTAATAAAACATAAGGATCAATTCTTGCCTCCATAAAAACCTCTTTGGATTCTTCTATACTTTGCTGAATAGATGTCTCACCCTCTCGTTCAAATACAACCTTCCATAGTTTTTCTTTTGTTTCTTCTGTTAATGATTCTTTTTCCAGGGCAATTCGGTCTAATACTTGATAGAATATTTTTTTCAATCTTGTTTTCAAGTTTTCATCAAGAGCTTCTCTATGAAAAGGAGTTGTGAGAATAATCATATTTTCTATTTTAATCTCATGTAAGTCGGCTTCATCTAAAAGGACAAACTCATCTTCATGGGCTGTGTAATAATGCCTTACCTCTCCAGGGGGAATAAAAATAGGAGATTTATGACGACTTAAATCACTAGGCTGAAAAAAGGGATTTTGTCTCCCCAACTCACTTACTAAATAAGAATAAACCATATTCTTAACCCTCTGCCTTTCTCTTCGAATATCCTCTGCCAAAAAAGTGGGTTGTTTCTCTCCTTTCCATAATAAAAATATGTCTGGTTTTTTAATTTTATTTTTTGTTTGGTTTTTAAGGCGTACCCCCTCTGCAATAAAAAGCTCCTCTGTAAAAACCTCCAAAAGCTTTTTCTTAAATAAACTTACTGCCACTACTTGCTCTCCTTCATTAGAAGATTCAGAAAATAATAAAAAGGCAGCTTGCTCTTCCCCATTCATATAGGAATTAACAACATCTCCCACAGTAAAAATATGGTCTTCTCCCACAAAAGCTGTTCGAGAGTCATGAAATTTTTCTTCCTCTCCCATCAAGGGAGAGGAATAAAGGAGAGAGAAAATCATGAAAGGAATTGAAAAAAGAGAAGTGATTGCTTTAAACATATTTAAATAAATACTTTATAATATCTATATAACTAATTGAAATAATAATAACTTTAGGCTTATATCACGAGACTCTAAAAATAGGAAGAATAAAAAAGTGCCTGACAGTCTTCGACATAGCCAGGCACTTTTTAGAGACAAGAAGCCTTAGAATCCTAAAGAAAATCCAACTTTTGCACCGGTTTTCTCATCGCCACTAAAATCAATAGGATCATTACCATTTGAAGTTTGGAATACCTCGGAAGCTACAGACCAAACTCGATTCGCATCAAGATAATAACGCGTACCTAAACTAAGTTGATGCTTACCCAACAGTGGATTACGGCTTTCTAAGACATCAAGATATTCATATTTAACCATACCAAAGAGCCCTGCAAGGTATTCTTTAAGCTCTCGATCGAAAGTCACAGAGAAACCTTGGTCATCTCTGAGTTGGGCATTTTCATTATCCCTATAAATCCACTGCAATGTTGCCGTTCCAATGTTTAATAATGTCACACTGCCACCAACTGAATATTGATTCTGATCAGCTGATAAAAGTACTAAATCATTTGGATTATCGAAATCAGGTTCATTGTGTGTTCCAGCAACATGAACTTTAACTACCTTTGTAGCATCTCTAACTAAAACACCTTCAGCACAAAGGTTAAATGATTTTCCTAGTTGTTTTGCACCTTCTTCATATAGGTTGAAAACTTCTAAAATAACATTAAGTCTATCATCGACTGCAAATTGCACTCCAACATAACCTGTTTGGTCAACATTAAAAGCTTCTAATGCTGAATAATCAAGAAATTTGGAGTTATTGAAATCTCCAACATGGATTTTTCCTTTACCTGCTTCAACAACAAGAACTGCTTTACGATCACGGGGCAGTTTGATGTTCCAATATAAAGCTAAAACAGCTGCTTCAAGAAAGTCTTTATCAGGACGAAGGATCACGCCATTGTTAGTAGCAGCATCTTTTGGTTTATCAGGATCTCTATTGTCAATCCTGTCATTCAATCGACCTTCAAAATTTAATGTTGCATGCACTCGAAGATTAAAATGAGGAGTTAAGTTTTGCACAATAAAATAAGGAATAAGTTGAAGCTTACTCACCTCGATATTATCACGAGGCTCTGAAGTGCCTTCTTGTTGACGAGATTTTAACTCTCCTCGCACGTTTACCCCCCACGTTGACTTGACTGTACCATAGAGCTTTTCTTCATCTTTTAATCGTTCCGTTACAGCTCTTAATTCAGCCAATTCCTTCTTCACTGGTTCTGGTAATTCTGCATCTGTTGTTGCATCCAATGCATCGCTCTCACTGAGTACAGCTTCATTGACTGTTGTAGTCGCTGTGAGAGGCGAATTCACACTTGTACCACTTCCAGAAACTAATGGAACTGCAGGTGGAAGAGTTTCTTCCACACCTTCTGCATAAGAAATAAGCACCGGAAGAGTTAAGAGTACTCCCATTACTAAAATACCAAGTCCTTTTTTCATAAATACTACCTCCTTAGTTTGACTTGTTTAGATCCCACGTAATTTTCGAGGGGATTGACCACCACAAAAAAGACCAGGTGATCGATTAACATAAGATAAATTTCAAGTCAAACAATGTTTGCAATGATTAAAAAATAACCTTTACAAATGTTAAAAATAAAGCCCTAATTTGTAGACACCCAAACTATTCTCACATATAATGATTCCAAGTAAGGTGTTCTTGCTCAAACAAAAAATAGGAGGGTTCATGGCTACTCTTTCAAATGTGCAGGGTTATTGTGTGAAGTGCAAAGCTAAGCAAACGATGGTAGAAGCTCAGCAAGTTACAATGAAAAACGGCCGCCCTGCTGTCAAAGGAAAATGTCCAAAATGCAGTACAGGGATGTATAAAATACTTTCCCCTAAAGATAAATAATGTTACATAAAGTGCCATGAGGGCACTTGTTACAGGGGGACATGGTTTTGTTGGAAGTTACGTTGTAGAAGAACTTCTTAAAAAAGATTTTAAAGTTACGTGCCTCGTTCGAAAAAGTAGTGACTTAAAGTGGGTTAAAAATCTACCGGTTGATTACTACTACGCAGATATCCGGGATAAAATTTCTCTGCAAGATTTTCCAAAAAACATAGACTACGTCTACCATATCGCTGGTCTTATTAAAGGAGTGTCATCTCAGGATTATTTTCAGGTGAATCAATATGGAACACTTTATCTTTTAAAAGCAGCTCTTCAAAAAAATCCCCAATTAAAAAGATTTGTTCTCGTGAGTAGTGTAGCAGCTGCTGGACCATCTTCCTCTCTAAAACCAAAAACTGAAACAGATTCCGAAACG
Source organism: uncultured bacterium (assembly GCA_964373325.1). Taxonomy (GTDB): domain Bacteria; phylum Bdellovibrionota; class JACOXK01; order JACOXK01; family JACOXK01; genus CAYJUJ01. The sequence continues at coordinate 1,727 of CAYJUJ010000118.1, read as the reverse complement.
CCCGTAAGTGTTTATGGAAAAAGTAAATTGGGAGGAGAAAAAATTTTAAAAGAAAATAGTGGGCATATCCCCTATACTATTATTCGCCCCCCGGCTGTTTTTGGCCCAAGGGATACAGGAATGTTTACATTCTTTAAAACGATTAAAAAGTTAAAAGGTCTTTTTCTTATAAAACCTAAGAAAAGATTTTATAGTTTTATTCATGCTAGAGATCTAGCCGAAGCAATTATTTCCTCTTCTCTCAGTGATAACACTAAAAATCAAACTTATTACATTGTAAACGACCAATTCTATTCTTTTGAATATGTTGTCAGTCTTATATCAAAAGAGTTCTCTCTAAAACCTCGTATTTACTTTTTACCCAATCTTCTAGTATTCCTTGCTGCAAAATGTGCTGATCTCTATATGAAAATCTTCAACAAACCCATTCACTTTAATTCTATGAAACTACCTGAGTTGCAAGCTTCTTATTGGATTGCTTCTCCACAAAAGGCTTACCAAGATTTTGGATGGAAAAATAAAATCTCTCTAGAAGAATGTATTCAAGAAACAGCAAAGTGGTATTTAGAAAACGGATGGTTATAATAGGTGTATTGCGGGATGTAGCGCAGCCTGGCTAGCGCGCTTCGTTCGGGACGAAGAGGCCACGGGTTCAAATCCCGTCATCCCGAAATTTTTGTTTTTGACAAGCACAAGAATAATTGTAAGCTCACGAAGTACGCAAACATGAAAATATGCAAAAGACAAGCTCTGTTAAAAATCATCTACTAGTTTTTCTTATCATTGTTGCACTATCCCTTATCTTCGGCCTTACTCCTTATATCTATAGCCGCTTTGTTCCATCTAATAATACTAATAGTAAAGAAATATTTTCTCCTCTCACTGCTCGCTCCGGTGAAATGTTAGACTACAATTTTTTCGTCACTCAATTACGAGAAATCGCAGACGGTCATTTTTTCATCACTGATCCAGCTACGTGGGAAGGAAAAAAAAACATAGCCACAAACTATACTACTTATCAGCTAAGCAATTGGATTGGAGCACTTGGCTGGCTATTTACCAATGATACTATCATATTCCTTCTTATCAGTAAGGTGCTTTTTCTCATTTATTTTGGAATGGCTTCTTACTTCTTTTTTTTTATTCTTTCAAAAAATACTACTCGATCTCTCTATTGTACACTTTTTCTAACTTTTTTTAGCTACTTCCTTTATAAAATAAGCAACTTTCCTGCATTCATTGAAATGTTTTTAAGCCCCCCTAAAATTGTCTATTGGTTGCTTTTTCCATTTCGATACAGTGAATATGGTTTTGAAACATTTTACACGAGGATCTTACATCCTGCAGTGTCTGGCCCTTTTTCAATTTTTTCCTTTTCAATGATGTATCTCTTTCTAACGCGGGAAAAGAAGATTTACTCCTTCAGTATCATTTTCATAACTGTTATTAATCAATTTATTTATGTTCCGATTGCAGTTCTATTTGATATTTTTACTGCATTAGTATTTATTTATCTCATATATCAACGTGATTATAAACGTTCTAAAACCATCTTTTTAAGTGGTATTATTGCTGCTCTTTTTACTATTCCAATTTTCTATGCCTTTCATAAAAGTGGTCCCGTTCATCTTCAACTTTTTGATAATCTTGCTCCCCTTCTTCCTCCCAAAAATTACTATGAAGATTTTAAATATTTTTTAACCTTTTTGGGTAATCAAGTAGCAGAT
>CAYJUJ010000117.1:0-5583 GCA_964373325.1 uncultured bacterium | reverse complement strand
TAAAAATACCAGCTAGTTTTCACGAGAAGACCCTCTCGGCAATTGTATTGCCTCGGGGTGAAATCAGCACGTAGTGCTGATTTCAATCTCTTAAATAGTGGCAGGTGTAGCCGCCGGGATTTTTTTGAAGATATTTTTGGTGGTATTCTTCAGCGTTATAAAATTCTTGGGCCGGAACAATTTGAGTTACAATTTTTTTCTTCCATTTCCCTGATTTTTCAACTTCCTCTTTGACTTTAGTAGCTACACGTTTTTGCTCTTCATCATGATAAAAAATAGCAGACCTATATTGCGTTCCAACGTCATTTCCTTGTCTATTTAAAGTTGTTGGGTCATGCAATCTAAAAAAATATTTTAAAAGTTCCTCATAGCTTAATTTTTTTGGATCAAAAACAACTTGAATTGCTTCTGCATGATCAGTATTTCCATTTTTTACCTGCTCATACGTGGCATTTTTAGTTTTTCCTCCTGTATATCCAACTCTTGTCTCTAAAACTCCTGAAAATTTTCGTATTATTTCTTCAACTCCCCAAAAACACCCTCCTGCAAGAGTGGCGGTCAATTTTTGTGAAGTTGGTTCTTTTGGACTCTTTTTAAAAAGAGCAAGGTATGCTCCGTAGCCTTCTTCCTCAAATTTCTCAACTGGAATAAATCGAAGAGCAGCTGAATTAATACAGTATCTTAAACCTGTCGGCTTTGGACCATCTTTGAAAACATGCCCCAAGTGAGAATCAGCATGCTTTGATCTTACTTCAACCCTTTTATAAAGAAGTTTCCAATCTGATTTCTCAGCAATATTATCTTTTTCAAGCGGTTTAGCAAAACTAGGCCATCCAGTACCCGAATCAAACTTATCTAAAGAGCTAAAGAGAGGTTCTCCTGAAACAATATCGACATAAATTCCTGCCTCCTTATTATTCCAATAAGCATTCTTGAAAGGAGCTTCTGTACCCCCTTCTTGAGTCACTTCACATTGCTCTTTCGTCAGTTTCTTTTTTAATTCAACATCACTAGGTTTCTTAAAGTTTTTCATAAATTTTCCCTTTGATGCTTCCTCTGAGTTAGCATGAGGAAGTAATAGAAGCAACGTCAACGCTCCTACTATGATTTTCTTCATGTTTTATTATTTTTATTTTCTAACATCTGAAGAGTAGCGGGGAATAGAGTCAGTGATAAAACCCAACAAAGGAAAAACCCCAAAACAGCTAAGTTTCCAAGTGATTTAAGCCCTGGATGATAAGCTATAAGAAGCCCCCCATAACCATTCATAGTGGTAAAAGTAGTTAGAAATAAAGCCTGCCCCACTTGCCGAATCACAAAGGCCAACGAAGATTTTCCCTCTTCCTGATAGCGGTGAAAGATATGAACACCATTATCAATACCAATGCCCACTAAAGATGGAATAACCACAATATTAAAGAAATTAAGTTTCATTCCCCCTATAAACATACACCCGCTCAAGTATAATAAACTACATACTAATGGTGACATCACAAGACATGAAACCCTAACACTTCTAAAATCTAAAAGAAGAAACAGAAAAACAGTTATGAGAGAAACAACAACTGCAATTCTGCCATCTTTGACCATGACACTTAGCATATCCGCAAAAACAATAGCATCACTAGATGGATAAAAAATTTTGTTGGGTGTTTTAATTTCTCGAATATCCTCAGAAAATTTTAAAGCCTCTCTTCCATCTCTTAATTGAACAGCTGGAAATATAAAAACAAAATAACCTGGAGACCCATCTACCCCTTCAAACTGACGAATAAGATTATAAGGTATTTTTTTGAACTCTACTTTATCATTGATATCCGCTGCTTTTTTAAAATCTTCCAAATGTTCTTTGACTGCTGGATCTTCAACTTGTTTTAAAGCCTTATCAGCTAGCAGTTTTTTAAGCCTTTTAATCTCTTTAAGTTTTTTATCTTGATCGGGTGGATAAATGGAAGTAAGCGATAAAACACTATCAATCGTTGGGCTTTCTTTATCAGTTTCTATCTTTTCCTCAACAGCTTGAATAACAGATAAAGCCTCTTCATAAGTATCTGCAACCACAACAGCCGGAGATTGAGAGCGGGTAAAAATAGTTCCAATTTTATTTCGAATGGGTAAAGTTTCTTTAAGATTGGCACGAAGATTTGTAAAATCGTATTCCAACTCAATTTTTGGAATCGCAAAAATAGATACAATTGCTAATATAGTTCCAACAATAAAAATAGGTTTAGCATAGGGAAAAGGTTTTCTTTGCCGTTGATGTGGAGGAATATTTCTATGACGAATGAGTTTTAACTTTTCTGCAGCAACAATCATGGATGGAAAAATAATATAAATGGCAAGAAGGGTCATCCAAACCCCAGTGCCAGCAATAAGCCCCATTTCACTAAAACCCTTAAAATCAGTAATCAAAAGAGAATAAAAAGCAGCCACCGTTGTGACGGCACTTGTAAAACAAGCCATTCCAGTTCGAGAAAGAGCTAGAACAAGACACTCCTCCACACTCTTTCCCTGATACTTAAGCTCAAGGTAGCGTGAGAACATGTGAACCCCGAAATCAACCCCCAAACCTAAAAGAATAATAAACATAAAAGCTGTAATAAGATTAAGTACCGAAACAAGCGGAAAAAGAAGAGCAAAAGTCCATATAATTCCCATGCATAATGGACCCATAATTAAAAAAACGGCAACTTATTTTATATAAACAAGATTTATTTATATAATGTTTCCTACAATAACGAAAATACCGGTAGAGGTAACATCCTTAATAATGGTGTTATATTCATCTACCTTGTATCGAAAGGGTCCTGCAATTTCGACAGAAAGTTTTCCCCCAAATTTTTCACCATTGAGCTCTGTTGTTACTTCTTTAAGATAAGCATAAAGCCTTTTGGCACTTCCAACATCAGACTCACTTCCATGAGGTTTTACAATAAAAGCAATTGTTTTATCGTCGGGGCTTACAAAATAAGTTTCTGCCTTTTCTCTCTTTTTAAATCCTTGTTTAACTCCGAACCTTCTCTCATATTTTTTCTCAATATCACTAAAATTGAGTTCTTCTTTGTGACCAAAAATGTCAACGTAGAAGGGATTAGCAGATCTTTTTTCATACTGAATCTTGCTTCGTAGCCTTTTTCTAATGGTTTTTAAATCTTTAAGATCAATATAGAGAAGAAGATGATCCTGAAAATAACTTTTTTGATATTCATAGTCGACATAACGAATACTTTTATGAGTCTCAATAATGTGAGAAGCTTCTCTGACAAATTCTTTTCGTGTTTCGAGAGATTCATTTTCAACAAGAACAGTAAAATCCCCAAGACCTCCTAATTTATCAATAACACGGTTTAAATTTTGAACGGATTTATAATCCTGAGGTAAAAGAGCAGCAAGGTTTGTATCAATCTTAAGATTTCTAACAACAAAGTAACATGAAAAGGTAATACCCAGAGAAACAATGATAAGAAGCCAATAATATTTGAGGTGAATCTTGGTTATCGTTTTCCAAAAATTTTGCACGGATATTTTTTTATTTTAACTTAAGAAGCTTTAAATGTAAAAAGAATACCCATTAAGGACCAGAAAATAGACCGTAAACGGCGAACTAGCGAAAGAGTAAGCCCTGTGGCAGGGTTTAATCCATTTTATGTCCTCTCCTCGATTAAATTTCCTTGAGTCTTTTTTAATAAAAGAAAAGAATAAAATAAAACAAAAAAACTCCCCACAAAAACCAGGCTCATTATCATTTTCCACTGTTGTAAAAAAGCAAGAATCATAAAAAAGAAGGCGAAAAAATCTCTTTTCATCATAAAACTAAAATAATGAGGTAAGAAATTTAGAAATATTTTTTTTCTTTTTCCCAAGTCGTGCACAACCCTTTCCACCAATACAAGTGTTTTATCTTGTTTAAGCTGATCTAAATAAGAATTCATACAAATGAGAGCTCCTCCAATAGAAGCACAAGAGGCAATGCTCAAGTATAAAAAAACCGGCTGATTGTAATATTGAGAAAGCCCCCATCCATAAGAAATAATAAAAAGAAGATAAGTCACGTTGTCAGAAACAGTGTCTAGTGAAGCACCGAAGCTACTTTGGCAAAGTTTTAATTTGGCTATTTCTCCATCACATCCGTCTAAAATAGAAGCTATCTGAAAAAATATAAAAGCCCAGAAAAATTGTGCTTCTAAAGCTAAAAGAGCGGAAACAAGACCAATAACAAAAGTGAAATAAGTCATGTGATTGGGCATTAAAGGCAGCCTCACCAAATATCGACTGATATGAGTTGAAATAAAGCGATTAAAATGGCGAGAGATAATTCCATCGGTTGGTTTTCGACACCACTTCAAAAGCAAGCGTTCTGCTTTTCTGATATCTGTAGCATTTTTGATTTCAAATACCTTGTCATTCTGAGCGCTTTTTTTGTCATCCTGAGCGAGAGCCGAGGATCGATATTCTAAATTATTTACTGGAGATCCTTCGCCTAACGGCTCAGGATGACAGGTCTCAAAAAACTCCGGATGAATAATACGATCTGCTTTAATACGCAAAACATCCTTTTCACCAGGGGCGGCTAGTTTAACACCACTTTTTTTCGCTGTTAAAATGATTCTTTCAAGCACTGTCAAACCACAAATTTTCAAAGAAGATTTATCGGTAAGTTCAATAGCCACTTTCATAAGGTTCCCGCGATGAGGTCTCTCATTCTTTCTATAGTCATGGGGGCTTCGACCTCGGCTCGGCAACTCATCCAACAAACTTTGCAATCGGTAGGCTTAAATTTTTTATTTTTATCTTGCCCATATTCCGTATGATGAAAAACAGGTGGCATCTCAGAACATCGCTTAACATATCCTTCTGGTGTTACCTGAATCCAAGCAAGCCCTGCTTTGCAGTCGGAAATCTCAAGACCCTTAAAATAAGGAACGATATTTTCAAAAAAAAGACCACTCGTGCTAATGTTTCGAAGCTTTTTTTTAAGAAGTTTTAATTCTTGAACCACAGCTTCAAACTTTTCAAAATTGTTTTTTGATATTTTTCCCCATGAGTTACCATTCTTTCCCTGGTAATAAGAACTATAATTGATAAAAGCGCCCCACGACTGTGCCTGATAAGCCAGTGGCACCAAATGTTCCAGATTAGAATTCATAATAATAGTATTAAGAGTTACGCGATCAAAAGGAAGTTTTGAAATGTGAGGCAGTAATTCTTTGATTTTTGAGAAAACTTGAGGTAAATGCCTTACTTTTTCATGGAAATCGCTTAAATAATCTAGTGAAATACATAACTGAGAAACCCCACTATCACAAAGTGCTTTAGCCTTCTCGAAAGTAAGGAGCGATCCATTTGTCATTAAGTTAATATAAGAATGGCGCACAGCTTTTTTAATCCTTTGAACATAATCGGGTAAGTCAGTTCTCAAAAGGGGCTCTCCTCCTGAAATAGTAATAAGAAGAGGGTTCATTTTTTTGAGAAATTCAAAAAGAGTTGTCTCTGTTTGGTCTTTTGGTTTTGACTTCCAATAGTCGCAGAAAGGGCACCGTGCATTACACGCCAAAGAAATTTCAAGATTGATATGAAGTGGCC
>CAYJUJ010000116.1:0-5656 GCA_964373325.1 uncultured bacterium | reverse complement strand
GAACAAATCTCAAATTATTCGTTATGCCCTGTCGCGCGTGAATGTTGAAGAAATGCCGCAGGCTGTGTGAGTCTATTGGAGAAATGGATTATTTCATTTGAGAAGTACCTGCGCTATGAAAAAAATGCCTCTCCTCATACCATTCGAAGCTATATAAGTGATATTCAAGAGTTTACAAAATATTTAAAAACAAAAAAAACAGAATATTTTCATCTTACTTTACCAATTTTAAGATCTTATTTAGGAAATATCTATACTAAAAATTCAACTTCAACCCTTTCTCGAAAACTTTCAGCTATTAAAACATTTTTTAAATTCTTAAGTCGCGAAGGACATGTGATAAAAAATGTTGCGGAGCTTATATCACTTCCTAAAAAACGCCAGAAACTCCCTATTTTTCTAAATATCGATGAAGTATCTGCACTTTTGGAAACTCCTGATACCAACACGACACTTGGTATTAGGGATAAAGCTATTCTAGAGCTTTTTTATGCAACGGGGATTAGGCTTAGTGAACTTGTTGGGCTTAACTTAGATAGTTTCCAGGATGGATGGAGTCGTATTAAAGTATTAGGAAAAAGAAATCGGGAAAGAATTATCCCTGTAGGAGGGCAAGCGAAAACCGCTTTAAAAAGTTATGTTTTAAAAAGAAAAGAAATGCTCACAAGGCAAATCGAAACCAATGCATTTTTTATAAGTCAACATGGTAAAAGAGTAAGTGGAAGGCAAGTAGCTCGCATAGTTCAAAAATATATTCAAAAATGTCATCTCGTTCGAAATATGAGTCCTCATAGTTTGCGGCATTCCTTTGCAACGCATTTATTAGAAAGTGGTGCTGATTTACGATCTATTCAAGAGCTTTTAGGGCATATTCATTTATCGACGACACAACGCTATACGCACCTCTCTATTGATAAGCTCATGGAGGTATACGACAAAACTCACCCTAGAAAGTAGTCAATCGCAACTTCCTTTTATTTCTTTCTTAAGAGAGCCATTCTGTAGGGTTCAGCGTCATTTTCGTTTGCGGAAGCTAAGAGCTCAAAAGACGTAGCTTGTGATTCCCGAACAACTTGTGTTGCGTAAACATATTTAATGCTATCTCCCATTCTTGCATTGAGAAGGGCTAAAAAAGCACGTAATGAATAAGGGTTATTGATAGCCAAAGCTTCTTGATGAAGTTCAGTTCCTTTATAGATAATTGGATTTTTGAGTACAGCCAAAAAAGCTTCTTTTTGGTAGGGATTAATGACTTGTTCGGCTAACAAGTAAAGAGTGGGTGCAGCATTCATATCTATGAGAACAGAAAAAACATCGGCTGCGTAGGGAGATGCTAAGAGGCTAGCTTCTTGAAATGCATTTAGATACGGCCATTTTTTTAAGGACAATTTTTCAAAAATGAGAGCTTGGTACTTTTGAGTGACCCGTTTTGCATACACTCTTCTCCAGGGATCAGAAAATCCTGCTTCTTCAAGACACGCAAGGGCTGCCTCACTCCAAGTGATTGGAGTAGCGCCCTCTTCTAAAAGAAGTTCAACAAAGTATAGAGGTAAAAGTTGTGGACCTTGTAAGAGATAAAAATATTCATTTAGCCACTCTCGACTATAGGCTTTTTGTTTTTTAGCAGTGATAAGAACTGCATTAAAACGGCTTACAAGAGCTTTTTTATCACCATCTTGATTTAAAATTTTACTTCGTACTTCTAAAATTCTTTGAATAAGTTGATCGCGCTCATTAAAGACCAGTTGGTCTAAATCTGCAATGAGGCTTCCATAATGGAGGCAATCTCTTTCTAAGTAGTCTAGAAGGACAAGTGTGTTTTGAAGTTCTGTTGCTTCATATTTTCTTTTTAGATCTTCTTCTGTTTTAAGACAGAGCCTTTCTAAATTTTCAAAAAGAAATACTTCCATGTCCCCAACCTTAAGATCGTCTTTAACATTTGCTCTCCAGGTGACATATTTAACTTGGCTGTGAAAGATAACAATTGTATAGGAAGGATCTTCTTTAAGGGATTCTAAAGTTATCGTAATCTGATTTTCTTTAATGGAAGTTTTGGCAACAGCCCCCGGTTGCAATGTCAAAATATATTTTGTGCCCTCAACTGTAATTAAGAAATAGAGATCTAGTTGGGCTAAGTTTCGTGGTAAGTCTGGAATAATAACGGAAACAGTCAAAATATTTGTTTGTGGGTTATAATTGGTAGAAATAACTTCATTAGGAATAAAGGCCTTAATATGATCCATAAAGAAATGGTCATATCTTCTAACTTCTGAATCAAAAAACTCAATGGGAACTGGGATAATAAGGGATGTTTCCATTTCAAAATAGGGTTTGTCTTCGGGGTTATCAATAAATTTTTTTACTTTCTGTGTAATAAAATTATAAAAAAGTTCTTGGGATTTAGAGTCAAGCGAGTGATAGAGACCACGAACGTATGGCCATTTTTCTGGAATGCCCCTCTTAGTGCAACCTAAAAAAAGCTCTTTTTCTACGGGGGTTAGTTCTTCATTGGGCAGCTCTTGAGAGAAAACGATACCGCTTACCAAAGTAAGTAAACAAATAAATTGGATAAAATATCTATGAAGCATAAGTCGCACGGAAAACTACACAACTCTTTTTCGAATGGCAATATATTTTTATCTTTTGTTAAAGACGCTATGCGTCAAAAAAAACCAAAATAACTAAGAAATAACAAGAAGATAGATTATTTTTTCTATTTAAGTCCTTATCTTAAAATACCGATAAAATTGAGACAAAGGAGTTTGTTATGAAGTATCACATCAGAACTGAGCAAGATATTGTAATTATTGATGTTTCTGGAAGCCTTGATTCTTTCACGACGAAACAACTTCAAGAAGAACTGGACTCTCTTATTAATGCAGGAAAGTTTAATTATATCCTCGATTTAGAGGAAACAGAGCATTTAGGGAGTTCGGGGCTTAACGTTCTTATGGAGGCTCAAGATAAAGTTAAAAAACACGGGGGAGAAATTAAAATAGTTTGTGCAAGAGGCGATGCCCTTAAAAAAGGTGAAAAGCTACTTAAATCTTTATTTAAAACCTTTCGGGAAACACAAGAAGCCTTAAAAGATTTTCCACGAGGTCAAAAAGTAACGCCCATTTCTGAACATCGTTCTTATGAAAATGTAGCCACAGAAATTACACGCAAAGTTAAATTATTTGTCTCAGAAATACTGGCTGAAAATGAAAAAGAATTAAACAGACTTATTCAAGAAAGCTTTGAAAATGAAGAGAGGAAAAAAAATAAAAAAACAGGAACATAATATGTTTAAATATAGAATATTCTTTATTATTGTTTTGTTTTTGCCACTGGGTTTATGCTTTGCTGAGAAGTTTTCTTTAGAGCAAGTTTATCAATTGACATTGAGTCATAATCTACAACTTAAGGCTTCTAAGGAAGGTATAGAGTTTGCGAAAGGAGAGCAGAAAAAAGCATTTTCAGAGTTTCTTCCAGATATTGAATTTAGTTCCCTTATAGGAGAACAGCGTGATCGTAATTATTCTACAAGATGGTTACAAAGACAATTTAATGGAACAAACATTGTTGGATTTAATCCAAAAGTTGATAAAGAGAGGAAAGAAATTCGGGCAGGGATTGAGTATAATATTTTTTCTGGTTTTGGACATTATCATGATTATAAAAGTTATAAAGCAAAAACAGACATAGCAAAGCTAGATTATGATATTGCTGAATCAGATCTCCTTTATGACATAACAAAAGATTATTTTAATATTCTTATTTTAGAAAAAACAAACGAGTTATATAAAAAACTTGTTCGTATTTATGAAAAACATCAAAAGAATGCGCAACAAAGATATCAACTAAAAGACATCACAGAACTTCAACTTTTAGATTCCGAAAATAAATATCTAGAAGCGCTAAGCCAACACTCAGATACTACGAATGATCTTATTTCTCTTAAGCAGGTTTTAAATCAAAAGCTGGGCCGTGTTATAGAAAGTCCTATTTCTTTAAGTGAAGTTCCAAAAAAAGAAAAATTAAACTTAAAAGAGTTAAACTTCTATTTGGATCAAATGCAAGCGCACAATCTTAAACTACAAAAAGCAAAATTTGAAACTTTAAGCTCAAAGCATCAAAGGCGCGCAAGCTATGCTGAAATGCTTTTGATGCCCCATGTGAAACTTTCTGCAGCCTATGCAGCTCAAGGGCCCCAATATAATGACCTAGAGAGAAACTGGGAATACGGAATGTCTGTTAAAATACCTCTTTTTGATGGTCTTGAAAACTTGGGGAGTCAAAAAAAAGCAGAAGCGGGGTTACAGTCAAGCCTTATTAAAGAAAAGGCACTTTCTGACCAGATGAGAATCGAAATGCAAAGGGTGCATCAGAAACTTCAATCTCTTTTGATCAAAGAAAATCTTTATTCAAAAAAATTAAGATATGCAGAGCTTCAATTCAAGCAAACACAAATAGCCTATGAAAATAAAACAGTCACTCGTCTTAAAATTTTAGAGGCAGAAGCGAGTTTGACCCGGTCTCAAGTAGATTTTTTACAAAATGAACGAGATATGAAGCTTGCACACTTGGAGCTTCAAAAAATGATAGGAGAACCCATATGGAATACCAAAAACAAGTAGTTTTATTGCTGGGAGTAGTAGGTGTTTTGATTTTAAGTTGTGATAGTCACAAAAATATTTCGGAGCAAAACTTCGTCTATGTTAAGACGGTATCAGTTCAAGAAGAGGTGCTTAACCAAATTATTAAAGTGAGTGGAACTTTAGAAGCCGATGAAGAAGCCCATATTTCAAGCAAAATCCCAGGGCGCATTGAAAACATTCTCGTTAAAATGGGAGATAGGGTCTCTAAAGATGAGCTTCTTGTTCAGTTAGAGAAAAAAGAAATAGAGGTTCAAAGAAGTATTGCTAATGCTGATTTAGAGCTCATTCAAGCCAAAGTTCAGGAAGATCAGTTTCAACGTCAGAAAAAATTGTTTGAAAAAAATGTTATTTCCGAATCTGAATTTAGAAAGATAGAATCAGACTATAAACAAGCAACAGCAGCAAAAGAAAAAGCCAAATCTTTAGTAGATCTTACAGAGCAGCAGCTTGAAAATACAATGCTCAAATCCCCTATTGATGGAGTGGTTGCTCAAATACGAGGAAACAAAGGGGAAATTATTAATGCAGGGCAGCCCTTGGCTTATATTGTTTCTATGGATCCTATTATTCTTTCTACTGAAGTTACTTCTGAAAATGTAAGGTTTGTGAAAGTAGATCAGAAAGTAATGTTTCAAGTTCGTGCTTATCCACAGAAAAAATTTGAGGGGTTTATAAAAAATATAAGCCCTGTAGTAGACCCTTTAAGCCGAAGCCTCAAAGTGGAAATTCTCATTCCCAATAAAAACCAGGAATTAAGAGCTGGAATGTTTGCTGAGGCAGAAATTTATATTGAAGGAGCTACTTCTAAAATAGTTCTGCCAAAGGCGGCTCTTTTATATAAAGAAGGCAAACCCTATGTTTTCATTGTTGAAAATGGAAAAGCTAAAATGGCCATGCTTACAACAGGTGAGGGAGACAATGAAAAAATACAAATCTTAACCGGACTTTCTTCGGGCAAGCTTGTTGTTGTGAGAGGACAACATAAACTCGTCGAAGGAACAAACGATAAAACAAGT
>CAYJUJ010000115.1:0-5665 GCA_964373325.1 uncultured bacterium | reverse complement strand
ACAAGTGGTATGGGCCCCATAAGGCGGCAGGACCCCGAAGCGAGCTATTTTGAAATGAACTTTTGGAACACTACCTTATAAAAGAAAGTTGTAATGAGCACTCATCGCCACAACCTTATGTTGACAAAAAGAGTGGCATTTTGATAGGTCAAAGCAATGCAATTACGTGAGTTTACAAGGGTTATTGGATATCCAAAAAGTATTTCAGAAATAAAAACTCAAAATGTCATTATTCAAATAAAAGATCAAAATACAGTCATCCATCATTTTCCCTTCACTATCGGCAGCCAAAAAAATAATGATCTTGTCATTCAAGATGACCATGTTTCTAGAAAACACTGCCAAATTATGAGTCAAGATGGATTTTATTATCTTGAAGATTTAAAAAGCACTAATGGCACGTATCTTAACAGCCTAAAAATAGAAAAGGAAAAATTAGCAACTTATAATTCTATTGTTATTGGAAAAATAGAAGCCTCTATTTTAATCAAAAATACAAAACAGAAAATTGAATCCCACCCCCGTCATTCTTTCTATGGAATCATTACAAAATCACCTAAAATGTTTAAAATTTTTACTCTCATGAGGCAGTTTGCGCCCCTTCAAGAGCCTGTTGTTATTATGGGAGAAACAGGTTGCGGCAAGGAATTAGCAGCTCGCGCTATTCATGAAGAAAGTAAGCTCTCTGGCCCTTTTATTGCTTTGAATTGCGGTGCTATTGCAAGAGAGCTTATAGAAAGTGAATTGTTTGGCCATGTGAAGGGATCCTTTACGGGAGCACATCAAACAAGGAAAGGGGCTTTTCAGTTGGCACATGGTGGCACCCTTTTCCTCGATGAAATTGGAGAGCTTCCTCTCGATCAGCAGGTAAAGCTTTTGCGAGTTTTAGAAACAAACGAAATAACTCCTATAGGAGCTGAATCCAAAATAAAAGTCTCTGCCCGCGTGATTTGTGCTACTCACCAAAATTTACAATCACTTGTGTCTCAACAAAAATTGAGAGAGGACCTCTACTATAGACTTTGGGTTCTTCCTCTTTTTCTGCCACCACTTCGAGAAAGAAAAATGGATATTTCTCTACTTGCAAAAACCTTTGCTTTACAAAAAGGTAAAAAGCTTGACCCCCTCCTCCAAAGAATACTGTATAAACATACTTGGCCAGGAAATATAAGAGAGCTTAAAAACACGATTTTTCACCTTGCAGCCTTGACCGTAAATGAGACCCTAGGGCTTCAAGAATGGAGAGAGAATGAAGAACTCTCACCCTTTGGAGAAAAATTAAAAAATCTTGAAAAAAAACACATTGAGAATTTTCTTTTAAAACATGCGTGGGAAAAGTTAAAAACGGCACAGGCACTTGGCATATCTCGCGCTACTCTTTATAGAAAAATAAAGAAATATCACCTTGAGCAAAGTACCCTCTTATATAAGGGCTAAGAGGGCAAATACGAGAGCTGTTAGTATTGTAATTCTAATAATAACGTCCATGATAAACTCTCCTTCTTATTGCAGCTGTATATTAATCAAAGTTGGAAAATCTGAACTATAGTTGTTATTACCAAACTGATTATTCTGAAAAAATGGATCATTAAACGCACCTTGATCACCAAAGGATTGATTATTAAATTGTTGTGCATTACGGCAATTCATTCTTTCGGGCATTTCAAGCTGCAAATTACCTTCCACAATTTTGCGTTGCTCTAGAGAATATTTTGTAAAATAAACTCTAGTATACAAACTAACTTTTGGAGCATTCTTAGCCAAAAAGTTCGTAACAACAACAGCACCAGGCTGTGGCATCACTCCTCTTTTTTCAAAAATGTAGGTTGTTCCACAAATTTTATCAAGCAATTGAATTTGCATATCAAAAACTCTGCTGTCATTTCTACCATCCCAAATATCAGGTGATGTTCTAACCGCTATTTCCCACTGATCATCGTATGAAGTTGAAGCATAAGTATTCCCATCAATTGGAAGAGATCCACCACTAAATGTGAAAGGGCTTGTTGGACCTAGAGCACCTTGATCTTTTCCTCCGCATCCCATGAGTAGCAAAAGGGCGGACACTAGCGAAACAATCAGTAATATTTTTATAAATTCTCTCATTTTCTTTCCTCCTCTAAATCATCTTCTATCTTCGAGACCACTCCACTTTCTTATCTATTCAACCTTTGTGCCAACTTATTTTTTTAAAACTCCTTTTATTTCAATAAGTTATAATTTTAAGTCTCTTACCAAAGAGCCAATTTTTGGCTCTTTAGGTACGTTTTATGTCAAATCGCGCGAATGAGCCTGGCCGAGTTTCAAGCATGAACTCACAACACCACAATCAAGATACAAAGAAGCATTAATGGTGCCACTTGAATCTGTTTTGCCTACAACATCGATGGTACCTTCTTGGTTATCAGCTATTCGATCATGATAAGTAAGCTCGATATTATTATTGGTTACTGAACCTTTCGGATTTTGGAATGTATAAACATATATCTTTCCATTTTTTTTCTTAGCATAAAGTTTAAGTTCGCCGGTGTTTGAACTCACTTGATTACCACTCAGTTTATAACTCAACTGAAAAACCACACTTTGAGGGACGACATCTTGGCCGAAAATAAGTGCTAATTCAGCTGCGTTCGTTACCTGAACACTTCCTATTTTTGTTACAAGACCACTGGTAGTATCAATTTTGTCAGTAGTGGGTAAGTCAGCTGGTGTTATTTCATGAGCCGCGAAAGGACGTTCTTGAGCCCCTTCATTCAAAGGGCCACATCCAAAAATATTTACTAGAACTAAACTTGATAGTATTAACAACTTCTTCACAACCACTTCCTCCTTGAGCCTTGAACTACAACAACTTCAACAACCTATATAAGAGCAATGCCTGTGCCAGTTTTGTGGATTATAAAATAACTAGTGATTACAATTAGATAAGTATGATTCAGAAAAACGCTTTAAAGAAGCAAGTAACATTTCAGGGCACTGGTTTATGAAAAGTGAATATATTTAATCATTACAAATGGTTAGCTAGAATAGTCGGGCTATAATGACATGTAACAAGAAAAGAGGAATGGAAAAAAAGCAAGTAAAAGTAAATAGTTACAACTAAAAACGTAAATTTCTTTTCAAGTGTAAAAGTGCCAGGCAGTTTTTATTGTGTTGCGGTAGGTTCGTTAAGAGTGATCTTAGGAACCTCTCGCGGCAGAGGAAGAGGTTTTTCTTCTACAAGAAGAGGAGTTTTAAAAAGTTTGTGCCCTGGTTCTAAAACCAAAGCCTCTTCTAAAACTTCATCCATATGAGAAACAGCCTTGATTTCAAGTTCTTTTAAAATTTTATCAGGCATTCTTTTCAAATCTTTTTCATTATATTTTGGAATAAGCACTTTTTTCATGCCACCACGGTGGGCTGCCAAAAGTTTTTCTCGAAGCCCCCCGATGGGAAGCACACGTCCTCGAAGTGTTATCTCTCCTGTCATAGCAATATGACGATTTACTGGAATTTTAAGAAGTGCTGAAGCGATGGATGTAGCCATGGTAATTCCAGCTGAAGGCCCATCTTTAGGAATAGCTCCTTCTGCAACATGGATATGAAAATCGTAGTTCTGATAAAAATCCCTCTCTAAACCCAAAGGTTCTGCACGAGATCTGACATAACTCATAGCTGCCTTGGCAGACTCTTGCATGACATTACCAAGCTGACCGGTCAGTGTTAATCTGCCCTTGCCAGGAACAACAGACACTTCCGTTGATAGCAAATCTCCCCCGTTTTGAGTCCAACATAGACCATTGGTTAGACCTATTTCATTTGTCTCTTCTGCTTTTCCATAACGATAGCGAGGAGCACCCAGTAAGCGATAAATAGTCTTTTTAGTAATATTAGCGAGCGTTTGCTTTTTACCTTCCACAATACTTTTAGTTACTTTTCTGCAAATATTAGCAATTTCCCGCTCCAAGTTTCGAACCCCTGCTTCATGAGTATATTTATTAATAATATTCTTAACAGCAATATTCTGGAATTGAATTTTTTCCGATGTCAGGCCATGCTTTTTAACTTGTTTAGGAATGAGATGGCGCTCTGCAATTTGAATCTTTTCTGTCTCTGTATAGCCATGAAGAGCTATTACCTCCATCCTATCTAAGAGAGGGCTTGGAATATTGTGGGTTGAATTAGCGGTCGTAACAAACATAACATTCGAAAGATCATAATCCAATTCTAAATAATGATCGTTAAAAGCATTGTTTTGTTCAGGATCCAAAACTTCAAGAAGCGCCGAAGAAGGATCTCCTCTAAAATCCATACTCATTTTATCTACTTCATCGAGAAGAAATAGCGGGTTATTAGAAGATGCCTTTTTCAAAGATTGAATAATTTTTCCAGGCAACGCTCCAATATAAGTGCGCCGATGCCCCCTGATTTCAGCTTCATCACGAACCCCTCCTAAAGAAGCACGCACAAAATTTCTACCTGTAGCCCGAGCAATAGAACGCGCAAGAGAAGTTTTTCCAACACCTGGAGGACCTACAAAGCAAAGGATAGGGCCTCGTCTATTTTCGGTTAGTTTTTGAACAGCTAAGTGCTCTAAAACTCTTGTTTTAACTTCACTTAACCCATAATGATCTTCCTCGAGAATTTTAGAGGCATTTGCTAAATCAATCTTTTCATCTGTGTACTCTTCCCAAGGAAGAGCCAAAATCCAATCAATATAATTTCGAACCACAGTTGCCTCTGCTGACATAGGAGACATCATTTTTAGTTTTTTAAGTTCTTTTAAAGTGCGCTCTCTGGCATGCTTAGGAAAGGCTTTTTTCTTAATGGCTTTATCTAACTCATCAATTTCATTTTCCTTCTCACCAAGTTCTTTTTGAATAGCCTGCATTTGCTCATTGAGATAGTACTCCTTCTGAGATTTCTCCATTTGCTTCTTAACACGGCTATGAATTTTCCTTTCTATTTGTAAAATCTCAATTTCTGATTGCAATATAGAAAAAAGACTTTCTAACCTTTTATTTGCGTTGGCTGTCTCAAGAAGTGTTTGCTTCTCTGACATTTTAAGAGAAAGATGTGCTGAAACCGTATCAGCAAGCCGACTTGCACTTTCAATTGTTGCCACAGACATAAGAATTTCTGGTGGAACTTTTTTATTGAGCTGAACATATTTTTCAAATGTAGTTTTAACACTTCTAATAAGAGCTTCAGTTTCTTTATCTCCCCTTTCCTTTTCTTCTTCTTCAATGGGCTCTACTTCTACAAGAAAATATTTCTGCTCTCCCAAAACCTTATTAATTTTAGCTCGGCGCATTCCTTCAACAAGCACCTTTACAGTGCCATCAGGAAGGCGGAGTAACTGAATAATAGAAGCGAGTGTTCCTATTTGATAAAAATCTTCACGCCCGGGATTATTTGTTTTTGCATTTTTCTGAGCGCAAAGAAGAATGTCTTTCTTCTTACTAAGAGCTTCTTCTAAAGCAGAAATAGATTTTTCTCTTCCAACAAATAAAGGAACAACCATATGAGGAAATAACACAACATCTCGAAGCGGCAAAAGTGGTACAATGAGCTTTTTATTGTCTAAATTTGTCTCAACAGCACTCATGCAGACTCTGCCTCCTTTTCTTCAGAAGATTCTTTTACAACAAGTTTAAAAGAAGAATATACAGGCAGGGAAATATTC
>CAYJUJ010000114.1:0-5669 GCA_964373325.1 uncultured bacterium | reverse complement strand
ATCCCCTCTTAAGCTTGCCTTTACAAGGCAAGGCGGGGATGACAGGCTTTTGGAATACGACTATATAATGCTGTTGCAATGAGCAAAAATAGGGTTAAGGCTTAAGGGGCAAGGGTTAAGGGGTGGTACTTTTCTATATAATTTATTATTACTTGCACTTGCCACTTAACCCTTATCACTTACCACTTATATCCATTGCAACTTCCTTAAATACCTAGTTGTTTTTTTTCTAACTCAATAATGCGGTTTCGAAGGCGGGCGGCTTCCTCAAACTCAAGCCTCTTGGCATGAGTTTTCATTTGTTTCTCAAGCTCCCTAACCTTTTGAGGAATATCTTGAATATCTATTTCTTCTTCAATAGGAACTGTCATATAATCCTTTTCATAAACCGTATCTAAAATACTATGAATATTTTTTTGAATGGATTGAGGTGTAATTCCATTTTTCCTATTAAATTCTTCTTGCAGTTTTCTTCTTCGATTGGTTTCAGAAATAGCTTCCTTCATAGAACTAGTTTCATGATCTGCATACATAATAACGGTGCCTTCTACATTTCTGGCAGCTCGCCCACATGTTTGAATCAGAGAAACTTTAGATCTTAAAAACCCTTCTTTATCGGCATCTAAAATAGCAACCAAAGAAACCTCTGGTAAATCTAAACCCTCTCTTAAAAGATTAATTCCAACAAGCACATCAAATTCACCAGCTCTAAGCCCCCTTATAATTTTAGCCCTCTCTAGCGTTTCCACATCTGAGTGAAGATATTGCACTTTAATATTTAACTCCGCCAAATACTCGGCCAATTCTTCTGACATTTTTTTAGTAAGGGTAGTCACCAAAACTCTTTGTTTTTTCTGAATTCTTTTTTTAATTTCTCCTATCAAATGATCTACTTGATGAGTAGCAGGGTGAACTTCAATTTTTGGGTCCATAAGGCCTGTGGGTCGAATAACCTGTTCAACTACTTCACCTTCTGTTTTCGTAAGCTCATAAGAGGCAGGGGTTGCTGAAACATAAATAACTTCTCGAACTTTTTTTTCAAACTCTTCGAATTTAAGGGGTCTATTATCTAAAGCAGATGGCAGTCTAAAACCATATTCAACCAAAGTGCTTTTTCTTGAAAAATCCCCCTTATACATACCTCCTAATTGTGGGGTTGTAATATGAGACTCATCTATAAATAAAAGAAAATCTTCTGGATAATAATCAAAAAGGGTTGCAGGTGGAGTGTGTGAAGCCCTTCCATCTAAATGGCGAGAGTAATTCTCTATTCCATTACAAAACCCAAGCTCCTCCATCATTTCTAAATCATAAAGGGTTTTTTGCTCAAGTCGTTCTGCTTCTTTGATTTTATTTTGTCTTTTAAGTTCGGCAATTCGCTCTCTAAGCTCAATACGAATAGACTCTCTAGAACTGTCCAATTTACTTTGAGAAGTCACAAAATGGCTTCCAGGATAAATAGCTGTGTCTTCTATTTCCTTTATGAGTTGCCCGGTCAAAGGATCCATAAGGATAAGCTTTTCAATTTCATCTCCAAAAAATTCAATTCGTATAGCTCGGTCGTCTTCATGAGTAGGAAAAATATCGACAATATCTCCTCTCACCCTAAAACTTCCTCTATAAAAATCTTTATCTTCTCTTATATACATAATAGAAACGAGTTGGCGCAATAATTCATCTCGATCCATTTTCATTCCTGGTTTTAAAAAGATATGAAGCTTTTGATAATCTTCGGGCGATCCCAAACCATAAATACAGGAAACACTTGCCACTACAATCACATCATTTCGAGTAAGTACTGAACACGTAGCTGAGTGGCGCAATTTATCAATTTCATCATTAATAGAAGAGTCTTTCTCAATATAAGTATCTGTTGAGGGAATGTAGGCCTCTGGCTGGTAATAATCATAATAACTTACAAAATACTCAACTGCATTTTCTGGAAAAAACTCTCTAAACTCTGAATAAAGCTGAGCTGCCAGGGTTTTATTAGGAGCGATGACAAGGGCTGGTTTATTAACTTGGGCAATCACATTAGCCATTGTGAAGGTTTTGCCACTTCCTGTAATACCAAGAAGGACTTGATGTTTTTTATTTTTCTTAAGGCCCTTCACTAACTCGGTAATAGCACGAGGCTGGTCTCCTTTAGGTTCAAAAGAAGAAACAAGTTTAAACTTCTTATTCATTTTCTAGTTGAATTCGCCAGGTAGTTCCCTGACTGCTATCTTCAAGAGTAATTTGATAGGAAGTCAGCTCCTTCCGGATATCATCTGCCCTTTTCCAATCTTTCTTTTCTCTTGCCTGATTTCTCTCGCGAATAAGATCTTCAACTTTTTCACGTGTTACATTCTCTGGTAAAAGCTGCTCATAAAGACGCGGTAAATAAATTTTTGGATCTTCTTGAAAAATTCCTAAAACATCCCCAATAGAAGAAAATATTTTTTTAGCATCTTCTAACAAGGTTTTAGTGAGCTCTGATGCTTTAAAATCTTTTTTATTAAGATACTGATTAAGTCTTCGAACAACTTCAAAAACATAACCAATTCCTTTGGCTGAATTAAAATCATCTAACATGGCATCACGAAAACGATCCTTTAACATTCGAATATCTGTTACAAGCCCCTCTTCTTCTGCTGTGGGTTGTTGTAGTTTTTCATCTTTGATTTTTCTAAGTTGCTCATTTATAAGAAAAGCCGTTTTATAAAACCTCTCGAGGCGAATAATGGCATCTGCCACATAGGTTTGAGAAAAACCAAGTGGGCTTCGATAATGATTAGATAAAACCCAAAGTCGTAACACCTCAGCGCTATATTTTTTAAGAAATTCACGCACTGTTACAATATTGCCTAAAGATTTACTCATCTTTTCTTTACCTAAATTTACAAGCCCGTTATGCATCCAGTAATGGGCTAGTAACTTTCCATTCGCAGCCTCACTTTGCGCAATTTCATTTTCATGATGTGGGAAAATAAGATCAGCACCGCCCCCATGAATATCAAATGTTTTTCCTAAATATTTTTGACTCATGGCGGAGCATTCAATATGCCATCCAGGGCGGCCTCGCCCCCAAGGGCTATCCCACGAAGGTTCACCCTCCTTAGAAGGCTTCCAAAGAACAAAATCAAGGGGATCTTTTTTCTTCTCCCCAATTTCAATACGAGCCCCTGCTTGAAGTTCATCAATTTTTTTCTGAGAGAGTTTGCCATAATCTTTAAATTTCTTAACAGAATAAAAAATCTCTCCATCCACCTCATAAGCCATATCTTTTTCAAGAAGGTGTTCTATAATTTCACAAATTTCTTCAATGTGTTCTGTAGCACGAGGCTCTTCAGTGGGTTGTAGTAATTTTAAAGCACGAGCATCCTCATGAAACTGGTGAATGTTTTTTTTAGCTACTTCTAGAGATGAGGATTTCTCTTCATGAGCACGTTGAATAATTTTGTCATCCACATCTGTAAAATTTCTAACAAATTTTACTTTATAACCAAGAAAGTTAAAAAACCGATAGATCACATCAAAAACAACAAAGGCTCTTGCATGCCCCACATGAGATGGTCCATAAGCAGTAATACCACAGCAATAAATGGAAACCTTCCCCTCATGCAAGGGTTCAAACTTATCTTTTTTTCTTGTAAGCGTATTATAAATAGTAAGCTCAGGAATCTGATTCATTTTACTTCCTTACCTCTTGAATGACCCTTTCTATTCTTTGTTTCAATGCCTCTCTTCCTAAGAGTGGTACCACTAAAGAAAGCTCAGGACCATGGGGTTGCCCTGTTATAGCATATCGAAGCGGCATAAAAAGTTTCTTTCCTTTGAGGCCTGTTTTTTCTGAAACATCATTTTTAATAAAATCAAAATCAGCTGTTGTAACATCTTCCAAAATTTTTGAGAGTGCAGTCAAAATTTTTTGCCCTTCTTCACTTTGAAGTTCTTTTTTAACTGTTTCATTCAAAGAAAATTTATCATTAAAGAAAACCTTAAGGGCCTCTGTAATGTCAGTAAATTTAATAACCGCTGTTTGTAAAACTTGAAGTACCTTTTTAAGCCACACCTCGTCTATTTTTTTTATATCATATTCCTTCTCAATAAAAGGCTTTTCTAATTTATAAAACTCATCCAAAGAAAGTTGCCTTATATATTGACCATTCATCCAATCAAGCTTGTTAGTTTCAAAAATAGAGGCACTCCCCGATAATCTTTTTTCAGTAAACTCTTGAATAAGCCTATCCTTACTTAAAATTTCATCTCCTGACTCCGATGACCATCCTAATAAAACCAAAAAATTTAAAAAAGCAGGAGCTAAATATCCTTGCTCTTTATATTCCCCCACTGAACAGGCTCCGTGACGCTTCGATAACTTCTTCCGATCTGTTCCCAAAACCATTGGAAGATGCCCAAACTGAGGGGGCTTTTCAGAAAGTGCTTCATAAAGAAGAAGTTGCTTTGGCGTATTAGAAAGATGGTCATCACCCCTAATCACATGCGTAATCTTCATTAAAATATCATCAATAACACAAGCAAACTGATAAGTAGGCCCTCCATCCGATTTAAAAATAACAAAATCACCAATAACATCTCTCTCAAAGGTAACAACTCCTCGAACAAGATCTTCTACAACAACAGGCTTTCCCTCTTTCACATGAAAACGAATAACTGGCACTTGCCCTGCTTTTTTAAGTTTATTCTTCTCAGCGTCACTTAAGCGAAGACACCGCCCCATGTATTTGGGCATGCGGCCTTCGGCTAACAAAACTTCCCTCTCTTTTTCTAGTTCTTCAGGTGTACAAAAACATTCATAGGCTAATTTTTTTTCTAAAAGTTTTTTCTGATATTCATTATAAATACCTCCCCGCTCTGACTGACGATAGGGCCCATAATTTCCACCCATATCGGGTCCTTCATCCCAATCCAAACCCAACCAATGAAGATCTTCTAAAATAGCTTTTTCGGACTCCCCCGTAGATCGCTCCCTATCTGTATCTTCAATGCGAAGAATAAGAGTACCCTGATAATGCCTGGCCAATAACCAATTAAAAATGGCAGTTCTTGCATTACCTACGTGCAAAACACCAGTTGGACTTGGAGCATAGCGAAGCCGTCTTTTTTCCATAATTTAGTTATACTATCCTGAGTGATTTATTTTGTCATTCCTGCGAAAGCAGGAATCTAGAATTCTGGATTATATACCAAAAATTTGTGTAATCTCTGCTTCCATTCGATCTTCATTAACTCGTTTTGCAATGGAAAGCTCTTTGACTAAAAGATTGCGTGCAGTATCTAACATGCGACGCTCACCAAAGGAAAGCTCTTTATTATTTTTAAGTAAAAATAAATCCCTTAAAACTTCTGCAATTTCATACACAGAACCTGTTTTGATCTTTTCCATATACTCTCTATAACGACGGTTCCATGTTAAGTGATCATAAACCCTATTGCGTCTTTTATCCTTCAAAATTCGAAAAACCTTTGGAACCTTATCTTTAGAAATGACTCGCCTTAACCTCACCGCATCCACATTTTGTTTAGGAACCATAACAGTCATCCCATTATCCATGATTTCAAGAATAAAATACTCCTGCTTTTTTCCAGAAATAACTCGAGATTCGATATTTTTGACTCTTGCAACACCATAGGCAGGATAGACTGCTGTGTCACCTACTTTAAAC
>CAYJUJ010000113.1:0-5773 GCA_964373325.1 uncultured bacterium | reverse complement strand
CTCTTACGCAATAGAGGGGCGATATTATTTAGTAGAAAGCTCCTTTTCTCCCTATGGAGGATTTGGTTTTGCTAAATGGAGCCAAGCTGGAAGCCCGGCAAAATTAAAAAGTCATCTAAGCCCTGCTACCTCTTTGGGACTAGTCAATAAAGACGGTACCGAAAGAAATTCTTCCATTTCACTCTCTACCTTTTCTCTAGGAGGACATTACTTAAGTGAATATGGATTTTCTATTGCGGGGGAATTTACAGGTCTTTTTTCGTGGGCTACTTTTCGTCTTGAACCGTGGCTGGGGCTTTCTCTTGGTTGGTATTTTTAGTTTGTTTCTCACAAACTGATTTTTGCACTATCATTTTTATTTTGTCTTGAAAACCCCATTTGAAAATTGCGAAATATCCGCCAATACCAATCAGTAAACCAAAAAACATTCCCCACCAAAACTTTTTCATATGTTTTTTAAAATATCTCAAAACTTCCAAGTGTCAATTTCAATAGATCAGGCAATTTTGGTGTCAGCACACTACATGCTGAAATATGCTCCCTCTCCCTTGATGGGAGAGGGGCAGGGTGAGGGTGAAGTTTTTATTATTAAATGGAAAAGTTCAGGATGTTATGCATTATTATTTAGTTTTACCACTTTCCTGCATTAATAATTTCTGTTACTGGCACAATATTTGATGTTTTCTTGATACTAATTTAGCTGAACCAATCATGATAGGGCAGCAGGTCCGCTAATTTAACTGTCTTATCTTTTAAAATAATTTCTGTTTGTAAGTTATCTTTATGGATCTGGCGTATAAACTCACGACAACGTCCACATGGAGGCAGAACGTGAGCAATCCCTTTCTCATTTTTCCAGACACCAACTAGTTTTTTGATCCTAAATTCACCAGCAGTAACCATAGCTGCAATAGCGGAATGCTCTGCGCAAAAACCCATTCCTGAGCTTGCATCAATACATACTCCCACATAGATATTTCCCTTGTCTGTTACTACTGCACACCCCACATCACCAACAAGATAACCCCATATTCTAGTAGGATTAATGACTGCCTCTGCTTTTTTAATTAACTCTTCATTTGTTATTTCTTTCATTTCTTAACCATTACCCAATAATGATACTCTTCATCACCAGGTTTGCCCTCATAAGTTTCTTCTCTAATTTTAAATCCAATTTCGTTGAAGTATTGTTTATAAATTTCAGGTTCAAAGGTACTCCACGCCATCTTGGTACCACAAAAGTCTTCTTCTTCACAATATTCTGAACCTGATGTTCCAAATGTCATGAGTGCTACCCCACCATCTGTTAAAGTCTTATAAATATTTTCAAGTAATTTCTTGTGCTGATCTCGATAGATATGAAAAATAGAATACAGCGCTAAAATGCCATTATAGCTTTTTTTATCAAATTTCATTTCAGAAAAATCACCTTCAACAAATTCAGCATTGGGGACATTCTTCTTTGCTTGATCTATGTGTTTTTTTGAAAAATCTACGCCTTTCACTTTGATACCTTTATCAGCTAAATATTTATCAAAAGGAATTCCGATTCCACAGCCTAGATCAAGAACATTTGAATTTTTTGGCAGTTCATTTAAAAAAGAATCAAGCCTAGTTTTCTCAAAAGCATTAGGGTTCTTATCTTGTCTAAAGGTTTTTTCGTAATCACCTTTCTCATAGCCCTGTTTTACAATGTCCCGCATCTTCTTTTTCATAAATAAAAAATCAATAATACTTCAAATAGACTCAAAATAAAGTTTTTTATTCAGAGCACATTCTATCCTGTTTTATGTTATGGATCCCCCGATCAAGTCGGGGGATGACAGGAATGATACCAATCTCGTATCCACACTTCCAATTAAGTGCGGGGATGACACGGTGTCGACTTCAACATGACAAAGAAAATATCAACACAAAAAATTAATACATTTAGGTAAGACTTCAAAAGTGGCTGGAAGATTTCCCATAATCTCTCCATCAACTTCAAAAGCAACCTCAGCTTCACAGCTCACTTCTAGTTTTTTAGCTCGGAAAGTTTCTACTTCTTTATTACTTAAAATGGTTCCCCTGTAAATTTGAGGAATGATAAGAGGCATTCTCCATTTTGAAACCTGTCCTAAAATAGTCACATCAAAATAACCATCGTCAACTTGAGCCTCTGGCGCCCATTTCATACCACCCCCGTTAGAAAAGCCGTTGGATACAAAAATATTAAAACTAAGATACTGTCTAGCCACCGTATCTCCCTCTTTTTTCAAAGAATAAACCTTTGGTTTTGCTTTCAAAAATGTTCTTGCCCCTTCCGTTAAATAAGAAAGATTTCCCAATAGTTTTTTACTTTTGTTTGTTGCAACAACAACTTCAGAGGAACAACCAAAACTAGCAACATTAATGAAATAACCTATTTTTTTGGGGAAGTTTTTGCCATAGGTAATTCTACCTACATCTGTCTTTTTATAGTGTTTATCTGCTAAAACTTTAAAAATATCTTCATTCCGTGAAGGATAAGAAAAATTATGAGGAAAGTCAGCGCCCGTTCCTAGCGGCAGCATTCCTAATAAGACATCTTCAAATATGAGTTTTCCTCCTTCAAAAAAACCATTCACAACTTCATTTAAAGTACCATCTCCACCCACAGCAATGATTTTTTCAAAACCAAAACGAAGCGCTGTTCTTGTGATATCAGTCGCCTCACCAACCCTTACTGTATAAGAGATTTCATGATTTGGAAAAAGACTAGCCCTTTGCTTAAGATATGTCTTCCAGAACTTCAGACACTTGCCACTACCAGCCATTGGATTAACTATAAATTTTGTTTTCATCTTACATTTAAGGAGTGAGTCGCACCCGATCGCGAGGATAAAAACAAGCCTCTCTCACATTAGTGAGATTAAGAATTTTCATCGTGAGCCTTTCAGCACCAATAGCAAGCCCTCCATGAGGAGGCATGCCATATCTAAAAATTTCAAGATAATCTTTAAAATCGGCAGGTTCTAACCCTCTGGATTTCATACTTGCAACTAACATATCATAATTATGAATCCTCTGCCCCCCTGTTGTAATCTCTAAACCATTAAAAAGAAGATCAAAGCTCCGAGTGAGCCCTTCCTTTTTTTCATGAGGCATTGCATAGAGAGGGCGCTTTGATTTTGGATAATCATTCACAAATACAAGGGGCATTCCATTCTCTTTCTGAAAATAAGTACAAAGCATTTGCTCACTTTCTGGATCCAGATCTCCATGGGTGTCCTTCTTAAATTCCTTAACTAAAATATTGCATGCCTGAGATAGAGAAATAATGGGAATCTCTTTAAACTTTGGCAATACATGTTCAAAAAGAGAAAGTTCATTTTGGCAGCCCTCTCTGACTCCTTCAAACATGTAGGACAATAAACCCATCTCAAAGCGCATAATATCCTCTTCTGTTTCAATAAAACCCATTTCTAAATCAAGACTGTAATATTCATTAAGATGCCGAGAGGTATTATGTTGCTCCGCACGATAAACGTGGGCTGTTTCAAACACCCGCTCGTATCCTGCGCCAACCAAATGTTGTTTGTAAAATTGTGGGCTTTGTGCCAGATAAGCCTTTCTCTCAAAATATTTGAGTGGAAAAAGTTCACTTCCCCCTTCTGTTCCCGTAGCAACTATTTTAGGTGTGAAAATTTCAAGAAAACCATTTTTCAAAAGATACTCTCTAAAAAGTTGAACCAATTTCCCTTGTATTTTAAAAATGGCTGAGATCTCCTGCTGCCTAAAGCTCAGCGTTCTATTATCTAAAATGGTTTCCAAATTAAAATTTGTTTTATCTAACGGCTTATTAATAATAATAGGTAATTGTTCTTCTGATTGGGCAATAATAGAAAAATGGGTTGCTTGAATTTCATATCCGAGCTTAGATCTTTTATCACTGACAACCTTTCCTTTAATCAAAACAACATCCTCATGATTTGGTTTTTGAGATTTCATAAGAGCCGCATCTACAACACACTGTGACTCTCCACTCCGATCCCGAAGAACAAGAAAACTAAATTTACTCATGATACGAAGGGTGTGAATCCATCCACAAAGGGTAACTTCTTTTCCCTCATATTGTGTAATATCTTTTATAAGAACTCTTTCTTTAAACATGTTGATCTAAATACCCTTTTAAATCTGCCAAAGAAACCTCTTCCTGTGTTGATTTTTCCATATCTTTAACCATGACTTTTCTGGAACGCAATTCATTTTCTCCTAAAATACATACAAACTTCACATAGGCGCTATCTGCCTGCCTCATTTGAGATTTAAGGCTTTTATGATCATAAGAAAGAAGACAGCGAATACCCTCGTTTCTTAGCTCTGTAACTATTTTTAACCCTTCCTTTTCTGCTTCTTCTCCTAAACTCGCCATAAAAACGCCTTCTCTTTTGGGGGCTTCTTCTTCTACAACTAAAAGAAGCCTTTCAAACCCACCTGCACACCCAACAGCTGAAGTTTCTGGCCCCCCCAATACTTTAATCAATTCATCATAACGCCCACCTCCGGAGAGGGCATCTTGAGCACCCAGTTTAGTTGATGCAAACTCAAAAGCTGTTTTGGTATAGTAATCTAAGCCTCGTACTAACTTTGGCAGAATATCATAAGTGATACCTAAATATTTTAGATAGTTTTGAACCTCTAAAAAATGCGTCTTACAAGATTCACACAAATCATGAAGAATAAAAGGGGCTTTTTCTAAAGTCTTCTGGCACGGCTCTTTCTTACAATCAAAACTGCGCAAGGGGTTTTTCTCTACCCTTACTTTGCACTCCTCACATAAAGAAGATTTATTTTGAATAAGATATTTTTTTAATTTCTCCAAATAAGGAGGCCGACATTGAAAACAACCAATGGAATTAAGCCTTAATTGATTATCAATATGAAGGCTTTGATAAAGGTAAGAAAAAGCAGCAATTGTTTCAGCATCGGACTTGGCATCTTGTGTGCCTATAATTTCTACTCCGTATTGGAAAAACTGTCTTTGTCTTCCCCTCTGAGGACGCTCGTATCGAAACATAGGACCAAAGTAATAGTATTTTTCAACCCCTTTGTTTCCATAAATTTTATTTTCTATGTAAGAACGGACAATGGAAGGGGTTGCCTCAGGGCGCAAAGTGATCGATTCTTCATTTTTATCCAAAAAACTATACATTTGTTTTTGAACAACCTCACTTGCCTCACCTGTTCCTCTGGCAAATAACGCAGTTTTTTCAAGGTAAGGCGTTTCAATGAAAGAAAAACCGCTTTTTTCAAAATGATTGCAAATTTTTTGTTGAAACAAACGCCATTTTTGACTTTGAGGCGGCAGCCAATCGACTGTACCTTTTAATTTTTGATATATCATTTTAAGTATTTAACAGTACACAGCAAAAAGCCCTCAGTAAATATTAAAAAAATTGACCAAGATGGAAGAAATGGTAGGATAAAAGTGATGAAAAAAATATTACTCAGTTTTTTGGTTGCAAGCTTTTTGTTAATACATACAAATAATGCCGTTGCATCTTGGAGTTTAGGTACTGAAGGATTTGGAGCTTACTTAGTAAATAGCTCTGCCCAAAGATATTTTAACAACCCTGCATGGGGTGGAAGCCTTTATGTTTTTTATGCTCCTGAAATTTTCTGGGAGTTTGTTGGCTTTGGTCTTAGAGAATCTTACACACGCTTAAATGCCAAAGCAGGTGGAGCCACGCAAGATAGTAACTCATGGGATACTCTTTTAGGGGCGCGGCTCGCTTTTTTAGATGAGCCTTTC
>CAYJUJ010000112.1:0-5786 GCA_964373325.1 uncultured bacterium | reverse complement strand
AGTTTCATATAAAGGAGATGATCCTAAAATTGCGTCTTTTTCAACTCAGGGTTGTTTGATAGCTCAAGCCATTGGTACAACACCTATTTATGTCAGTGCGAATACTTTAAAGGGTCTGCTTCGAAGTTCTGTCACCCTTCATGTAACACATCCTACCTTTGGACAACAACAAAGCGCACTTCAAACAGGCCTTTCTACCTCAAAATCAATGCACGTTTCAGAACTTCGAGGTTTAAGGGGTGCTATTGTTGGTATTTTAGGACGAAACAGCAATGATGAACTGCTACTTTATCGCCTCGATGCTCAAACAGGTTTGATGATGGGTACGGGGGCTTCTAAAAATCCAGTAACAACAACAAAAACACCCAATATCAAGTACGATGCCATTGGGCTTGGCTCCATTGATGAAACCAATTTCTTTGCTTCATCTTACGAAATCATAGATTCTGATGAAATCGCAAAAGATAGGGCTGCTCAAAAACCAACTTTAGTAAGACTAGGTTTGTCTCTTTACGATATTGGTTCTTCACAGTTTATTAATAGAGAACAAAAACTTCCCCATCCCTATTATGATGCAACGGGCAATAGAATTTTTCAGATGGATAAAACAATTCCCATTTCTCTTAAAAGCCAGGTATTGGTTATAGGGTATGGGCATATTTTACCTCAATCAGGACAAACAAAAACAACTTATACTGTTTTTGCAAGTCGTGGTTTGCCAACTGACCCTACTTTTTTCAGTCAAGCCGCTCTTACTTTTGGAACTATTCCAGGTGTATCCCAATTATCGCTTAATCCCAATATTGGGCCTCATTTAAAAACAGCGGTTAACAAAGAGGGCTATGCACAGGTATTTTTTGTTTCAGAGGATAATCTTCAAAACAATAAAGTTTATAGTTCTTTGTATAATGGAGCCAGCTGGCAGGGTTCAACCCCACAAACAACTCAAACAGATCCTGGTGTTATCTTAGATAGTCCATCCTCATATGATGTTTCTGGTGGTTATTCTGGTTTTGGAATTGCCTATATCAATGGAGGAGATCTGTATTTTAGGCACATGAAAATGGGCCAGTGGTCAGGTGAGAAAAAAGTAAACGATGGTATTTTAAGTAAACCTTTTGTAAATTCAGAGCCAATGCTTCGAATGAGTTATGATGACGATACAATTCAGATTTTGTGGCAAGATACAAGTAATAATTATTACTTAAGTACTTCCTCTAACTTTGGCCAAACATGGAAACACCATATGGCTTTTTCAGGAGGTAGTAATTCCCAAGTGCAACTTCATACCACAGCATGTGAAACAGGAATTATTTCTTATATTCTTGGAAATCAGTATATGGTTCAGTTTTTAAATCCACTTCACGTTTCTCAACCCATGATGCTTTCAGGAACTTTACCTGAAAAAGTTTTTTATACTCCCTTTGATGAGTTTACCAACCGAGCCCGTCTTCTTTATTATGTCACTAATCCCAACAGTGCTACGGCTACCCTGTATTATTTCTTTTACTAATTTTAAGGTACTGTTCCAATAACTACAGGATCTACGGGGATGACAGAAAGTACCACCCCTTAACCCTTACCACTTAAGCCTTAACCCTATTTTTGCTCATTGCAACTTCCTCTGTATACTCTCTGTTTGTGAAGCATTGTTTTTTCTTCTTATTAGATGGCGCGCGTTTTGATGTTTTCAAAAATCTAGTCGATCAAGGAAAACTCCCAAATATTTCAAAATACTTTCTTAAAACTGGAGAATTAAAGAAGATTTTAACTACTTTTCCTTCAACAACAGGGCCTGCTTATCTGCCCTTTCTTACAGGCGAGTCCCCTGGAATTTGTAATATTCCAGGCATTCGTTGGTTTGATAAAAACTTTTCCAAGCATAGAAGCTATGTTGGCATTGGAAGCCGCTTTATTAATGCCGATTTGGCACCCAATATTAAAACTCTTTTTCATTTGATTCCACATAGCTTTAACATTTTTAATCCTATTTCTGCAGGCTTATCTTCCGTTCGGAATAAAGTTCAAGGGCTAGGGGCACTTCTTGCAACATATGGACACTTTACTTCTAGATGGCAGTTACTTGAAAAAAGAATTAAAGAAAGTTTTATAAAAATCTTAAAATTTAAACCACAATTTGTGTTTTGTGTGTTTCCTTCTATTGATGGTATTTCTCATGTAGAATCACCAACTTCCCCTCGGGTGATTGAGGCTTATAGCCGCATTGATCAATACATTGGTGAAATTTTAGAAAAACATATTCAAAGAAATGATCCCCATTTTGAAAATACTCTTGTTATTATTTCTAGTGATCATGGACTCTCTGAAACCCACAGCCATTTTGATGTAAGTCATTTTTTAAACCAAAAAGGTACAAAAGTACTGAGTTACCCTTTGGTTTGGAGAAAAAAATATGAATTAGCTGTCATGCCGGGAGGCAATGCCATGGCCCATCTTTACTTTACAGATGAACCGCATTTTGTGACAGAAGAAACACTTCAAGATAAGCATCAATACATTTTAGATATTTTACTTGAGCAAGAAGCTATTGATTGGGTTGCATATAGAACTTCTCAAGGTGGTGTTATGGTGAAGAAAATGTCATCCCTTTATCCTGATGCTGATTATCAACTTTCACAAATTTTTAAATCTTCCAGAAGCGGAGATTTTATACTCTCTGCCAAAAAGGGCTTTGATTTAAGGGAAAAATTTGAAATACCTGAACACCGCTCTTCTCATGGAAGTTTGATTGCCGAGCATATGTATGTTCCTTTATGCCTGAATAAACGGGTTTTTCAAGATTTAGAGCGAACAATGGATGTTTTCCCGCTCATTAAAGAAAATATCTTAAATTCCGATACGTTGTAAAAGGAATGATCATGAAAATATCTATTATACTGACTGTATTTTTAGCGATTTTTACTCTTCATGCAAAGGCAGAGGATGCAGTTCAAGTTCAAAAGCTTAAAAGAATCTATGAACTTTTTCAAAAACTTCCTTCTTCTGAGTTATTAAAAAGAGAGCCTACAGCTTACAATAAACAAAAAGAGCCCATTTTTAAAGAGCTATCATCCTATATTGATTATGATTATGTGACTCTTGCAGCATTTCCTGAGCAGCATCAAAAAAAGTTTTGGAAAAAAGAAAAAGATCGCAAAGTTTTCCAGGCCCTTTTAAAAGAGCTCATCGAGGAGGTTGTTTATGTTCAGGCTAAAAAATTTGTTAAAAAAATTAAGATTACATTTCATCCAGAGGTGAAACAACAGGCTGAAGACTATATAACACGAACAACCATTCTCTTTGAGGCTAAAAGTGCTGAAGAGGAAGATGAAGAATTTGAAGTTCAGTATTATTTCAGAAAAAAAGGCGATCAGTGGGTTATTCGAGATATTATTTTTGATGATGAAGGATGGATGCCCATGTTTCGAGATCAGTTCAATAAATTTCTACAAGATAATAAAGATGATTATGCAAAACTTCTCAAAGAGATGAAAGATAAGCTTGCCAAAGCCAAACGCGGTGAAAGCATCTTTGATAATGGAAAGAGTGAATGACGAAGATTTATGCAGATAAGAATATTTCTTTACAACCCCTCAAGGACAAAATCATTGGTATCATTGGCTATGGGAACCAAGGCCGTGCTCAGGCTTTAAATCTTAAAAATTCTGGTTTTAATGTTTGTATTGGACTCCGACCCAAAAGCGCTTCTTTTAAAAAAGTAAGGCAAGATGGGTTAAGAGCTTGTTTCATTAAAGATGCTGTTCAGAGAAGTGATATCATTATGCTTCTTTTTCCTGATGAATTTCACGGAGAGGTTTTCAAAAAACTCATTCAACCCTTTTTGTCATCCCCTAAAATGATAGGACTTGCTCATAGCTATAGCTATGTTTTTGGTGAAGTTAAAATTCCTAAAAACGCAGGGCTTTTTTTGGTTGCCCCAAAAGGGCCCGGTTCTGAAGTGCGGCGAAAATATATGGAAAAAAGCGGCGTTGCAGCAGCGGTCAATTGGAATCAGCCCCAAGTAAAAAGCATAACCCTAGCCTATGCTAAGGCTATTGGTTGTAGCCGCTCTTGTGTTTTTAAGACTACTTTTCAAGAAGAAGTTTTTTCAAATCTTTTTAGTGAGCAATGTGTTTTCCCTGGTGGCATGATTCATATGATGAAAGAAGGTTTTGATTTTTTGGTAAAGCAGGGTATTTCAAGGGAAATGGCCTATTTTGAATGTTTTTATAAGTTAGATCTTTTGGTCGATTTACTTAAGAAAAAAGGTTTGGGTGGGCTTAAAGGCTCTATTAGTGATATTGCTCTTTATGGAAGTTTAAGTAGACAGCGAAAATTGAAAGAAAAAAACCCATCTCTTGCCATGAAAGAAATTTATAGAGCAATCAAAAAAGGGCAGTTTTCAAAAGAATGGCAAAAAGAAACTAAAAATGGAATGAAAAGCTTTAGGGGTTTTTTACAGCAAGAAAAAAGGCATCCTTTACATCGAACTTTCTTAAAATTTAAGAAACTATTTTAACTCGGCATGGAGCCAAAGATACCTGAATAAGAAATGGATTTTTTTTCTTGGCTCAAATGTTTTTTGATAAGTAGAAGGGCTTCTTTTCTGAGGTCGTGTTTAATAATATACTGATAAAATTCTCGAACATCTTTTTGACGTCGGAATTGTTTAGCATCTAGAACAATAAAATTACGATTCACCATATTTCCCCCTTTTTTGGTTGAAAAGAAGGAAGCAGTGTATCATATGCCTAAATTTTAATCAATTATTATTGATGTTGGGGGTGATGAGGATTAAGAATTCTTTATCGGCTGTGGTAAAACCACCAATCATAGCTGTATTGCCGTTTGAGATAAGAAGATGAGTTTTGGTGTTAATGAAAATCTCATTCTTGTCCGAAAGAGGGTGCTCCTTTTCAAATTGAATATCTATGTAAATATCTTGATTTTCTACAATCCTTGGAAGAACGGAGAGTTTGAACGTTGTTTTCTTTTTATCCTGTGTAATACCAGCAGAAATAGATGTTGGATAGCGATCAAGCGTTACAAGAGCCGGGATAGATATACGGGTAATTTTTTTACTTGATTCTGCTTGAGATAGCGTAGATTCCAGTTGATTTTTGTCTTTAATGTTTCCCTGGAAAGTATTTTCTTCTTGAGATAAATTAATTCCTGAATTTGTGGATTCAGACCAATAAGATTGAATTTCTTTGTGGAAATTAACGGGAGCTTCAATGATTTCAGTTTCAAAGTGAATTTGAGACCGCTTTTGATCCACATTTTGTAAAAGATTATAAATCTTTTTAAGTTTAGAAGGATAATCATAGACTAGAAGTGTATTTGATGTTTTATCGATCATAAGATTTCCCTCTTTGCTCAAAAGCCCTTTGATATTACCTTGTAGCTTTGCGGCTTCTATGTAGGAAAGAGGAAAAGCTACGGCTTCTTTTTCTTCAAGTTCGTCTAGGGCCTCTTTCGCTTGTTGGGCTAATTTTTTTTCTTCAAGTAAGGTGGAAAGCTTGGCTATCCTTATGATGGCGCCCTTTTCTCTGACAAATCCTAATCTTTGAGATTGCAAAATAGAAACAAAGGCAGAATCCCATGGAACATTTTTAAGGTGAAGCGTCATTCGGTCCATGAGGTTTTCATCTATAATAAAATTAACATCCGTAAAAGATGCTAAAAGGTTTAAGGCATGATGTGTGATAGCATTTTTTAGGTTAAGTGTGATTTCCTGAGTTGGAATTTCTTTTTTGAGTTTATGGTAACCACCAAAATCTTCAATG
>CAYJUJ010000111.1:0-5786 GCA_964373325.1 uncultured bacterium | reverse complement strand
ATATAATTTATTATTACTTTCACTTGCCACTTAACCCTTATCACTTACCACTTATTCTGTATTCCTTCGTTTAAGGCTTTAATAAACTGAGGACCATAGTAAATAAAAGCTGTATAAACTTGAAGAAGAGAGGCCCCCGCATCTATTTTTTGAATGGCATTTTCCACAGAAAAAATACCTCCACAGCCAATAATGGGAAGCTTACCTTGAGAGAGTTGGTAGATTTTCTTAATAACTTGTGTGGATTTTTGAGATAGTGGATGCCCACTCATGCCCCCCTCTTTCGGCATTACTTCCGAAAAAAGGCTTCTATCTGGAGAGGTATTTGTTGCAATCATTCCATAAAGAGAGCGACTTTTTATAACATCAACCATTTCTTCTAAAACAGCATCCGAACAATCAGGGGAAATTTTGACAAAAACAGGCACGCATCCTTTTCCAGTTTCTTCGGCCATTTGTTTATTAGCTTCATCAATTTTATCTAACAGTTTTGAAAGAAAATCTAGGTTTTGAAGAGATCTCAACTCCGGTGTGTTGGGAGAGCTTACATTGATTGCGAAATAATCCGCCAATAGAAAAGTTTTTCTAACAAGCTCTGCATATTCATAAGGAGCCTCTTCAAGTGGAGTTGACATGTTTTTTCCAAGATTAATTCCCCGTGGTATATCGATGAGGCCTGGCCTGAGTCTTTTTATGACCTCCTCTACTCCCCTATTTGGAAAACCCATGCGATTTACAAGGGCTCTTTCTTTTGGAAATCGAAAAATTCGAGGACGCGGATAGCCCTCTTGTGGCTTTAGAGTGATAGTTCCAATTTCACAAAAACCAAACCCTAATGAAGAAAAAAAAGAATCCAAATAACCATTTTTATCAAAACCTGCTGCCAGGCCTATGGGATTTGGAAAGGTTATACCTAATATTTTTCGCTCTAATTTTTCAGATGTTAAAAAATATCGTGATTTTAAAATAGCTTTTAAACCAGGAATAAAGGCAAGACCTTTTAGAAAACGAAAAGAAATATCATGTGCTAATTCAGAATCTAGTTTAAACAAAACATTCTTAATATACCAGGGTTGCTTCATCAGTAACTATCTTACCAAGGGGCATCAAAGGCGTTTTCAATATGTTGAATTGTTGTTTTCTCGGCCATCATAACACCAATAACATCAAATTGATATTCATCGTAATGAGAACCACAATTCATTAAATAAATTTTGGCAGCACGAGTAAGCCTTTTCATTTTATTAAGAGTAATAGACTCAAAAGGCCCACCAAATTGAGAGGATGTTCTTGTTTTAACCTCACAAAAACAAAGTTTTTTTCCAAGGCGCGCTATAATATCAATCTCACCTACTCGAACAGTATAATTTTTTTCAAGAATTTCATATTTTTTTGCTTTTAAATACTCAATAGCTTTTTCTTCTCCTAGTTTTCCTAAAGATTTAAGCCACATATTCCTTAACACCTTTAAAGGTTCTTCTATGAATAGGTGTAATCCCTTTTGTTTTTAAAACTTCCAAATGAAACTGTGTTGGATAGCCTACATGTTTTTCAAAACCATAACCAGGAAAACTTTCACTATATTTCTTCATAAGATGATCCCTAAAAAATTTAGCAACAATAGAAGCAGCCGCTATGGAATAACAAAGACTATCTCCATGAGGAATAGTTTTCTGTTCTACATTTAAGTTAATTCTAAAAATTCCATCAATAAGAACATAATCTGGAGTTTTTCCCATATTCAAAATAGCCTTCTCCATTGCAAAAAGAGACGCTTTTAATATGTTGATACGATCTATTTCTTGTGGTTCAACAATACCAACTCCAATATGTGCTTTTTTAGGAATTTCTTGAGCAAGATGCTCTCTTTGTTTTAAAGATGTTTTTTTGGAGTCTTTAATTCCTGAAATTTCTTCCCAGTCAAAAAAACACACAGCTGCTGCAACAACTGGGCCTGCAATACAGCCACGCCCAACTTCATCAACTCCAATTATGTGTTTGTAAGACTTAAGAAGTTTTAGCTCAAGAGATGGCTTGAGCATGGGGAGTAGCTTCTTGTTTTTCTGGCTCTGCCATGTCTTGAGCAACTACCTCTGCTTTTTCATTAACTCGAGCAGCTTTACCAGAGCGTTTTCGCATGTAATAAAGTTTAGAACGCCTCACACTTCCTTGTTTAATAACCTCAACACTTTGAAGATGGGGAGACCCAAGAGAAAAAATTCGCTCGACCCCTACACCAAAAGATATTTTTCTTACTGTAAAGGTGGGATCAGAACCTCCACGTTTTTTAATAACGACTCCTTCGAACTCTTGAACCCGTACTTTATCGCCCTCTGTAATACTCATGGCAACACGCACAGTATCGCCACTTCTAAAAGTAGGAAAATCTCTCTTCTGCACTTTTTTGCTTGCTAAATAATCCTTAATAGTTTGCGTGGTAATAATTTTCATGGTTTTTTCACTCTTGCTCGCTCGCGAACCTTCCTCTCTCGCCACTGTGTAATAGCCTTATGATCGCCCGACAATAGGATATCTGGAACTTTTTGTCCAGAGAAAACTTGAGGACGCGTATATTGGGGATACTCTTGGGTCAATGATTCAGCACTTCCAATAACCCCTGGTATAAGACGTGAAACTCCTTCTATAAGAACCAAAGATGCCGTTTCTCCTCCATTTAAAACATAATCTCCAATAGAAATTTCTTGATCTACATAACGTTGTCTAAAGCGATCATCAATGCCTTCGTAACGCCCACATACTAGGATGAGCTGATCCCATTTTGTAAGTTCATATAATTTTTTCTGGGTGAGTTTTTCTCCATTCGGAGATAATAAAACCACCTGACTTTTACTTTTTTTACCAACTTGAGACAAGGCAGCTACAAGAGGTTCTATTTTTAGAACCATGCCACTACCTCCGCCATACGGAGTATCATCACAACTCAAGTGCTTGCCTATTCCGAACTGCCTGAGGTTATGGACACCAATAGAAATAAGTTTTTTTTCTTGGGCTTTTTTAAGAATAGAACAGTCAAATACAGAGTTAAAAAACTCTGGAAAAAGCGTGATAATATCGAACTTCATTCAATAATTTCTAAAATAGAACGTTTTCTAAGCTTTGTTGATGCCGCATTCAATATCGTTCTCATGGCTTGTGCTGTCCGACCTTGCTTACCAATAACCTTGCCTAAATCTTCTTTAGCCACTTTAAGCTCTATAACCGTTGTTTGCTCACCTACAATTTCACTAACTTCAACTTGATCTGATAAATCAACGAGTGCCTTCGCAATGTATTCGATCAGTTCCTTCATTTCACCCCCGCTTGATCTAGAACTACAAGAACTGCAACTATAACTAATAACTATGCTACTAAGCTTCGTTTAATAATATCTCGAACACGTAACGTTGGCTTTGCACCTTTTTTCAACCAAGAATCTAGTTTATCTTTCTTAAGCTTGATAGTCTCACCTTGATAACGAGGATCATAATAACCGAGCATATCCAAGCATCTTCCATCTCTTGGAAAACGACTGTCTGCTACCACAACCCTATAAAAAGGCTTATTGTTTGTTCCGTGACGAGCTAATCTTATGACAACTGCCATGTACCTCCTCCCTATAAAAGAATCTACCAAATTTCCTCATGTTTTTCATCATCTTTTTTGCCTGTAAATATTGCTTTACTCATCGATAGTTCCACTTGCAAGAGCTTTTTTGATATCATTCTCACACATGAGAAATCTTTTTTCGAATGAAAGGTAGTATTTTGTCAAGGTGGGGGCTTTCTTTTTCTGCTTCGGGAGGAATATAAAGAATGATTTTTTTAAAAAAATAGGAAGGAAACAAAGGTTCTACTTTTTGTAATTGTTGAACAAAAATCCGAAAGGCCTTGTTATAACCTAAAATTTGCCAACCTAACGGCACTATAGCAAATTCTTTAACCTTGAGACGAGATAGGTTTTTCAAAACAACAGTAATCATAACTATAATTTTATTTTCAGTAACATCATCTTTTTTACCTAACCCTGCTAAAAGAATGTAATTTGCCTTAGTTTTCTTTTTTGAAGGTACCAAATATGTTTCTCTAAATCTCCCTGTTAAGTTACTATGTTGAAAAAGCTGTGAAAAATAACCATAAAAACGCCAGTCAAGAATTCCCAAATGCCCCTTCAAAGGAACATCTTTTGAATAAATATCACTCACCAGTGCTTGTACTTCAATTTGATCAAAAGGCTCGGTAGTTAAACGAATATCCATACGTCACTTCCTTTTTAACAACTGCTTCACACAGTGTCAAAAGTATGATAGAAACCCGCTATGCCTATCTATGAATATCAATGCTCTCAATGTAAAAAGATCACAGAAGCTTGGCAAAAGGTGAGTGACCCTGCACCCAAAACCTGTAAAAATTGTGGTGGCAGAAAACTAAAAAAAATAGTCTCTCAAACTGCCTTTCAACTCAAAGGAAGTGGTTGGTATAAAGATCTTTATTCTTCAAAAAAACCTGAAAAGTCTGAGAAAAAAGAAGGAACAACAACAACCGATAGCAAACCAGATACGAAACCCCCTAAAAAAGAAACTCAATCTACCAAAACTCCCTCTTAGGAAAGAATTCGAAGCTCATTCTGAGCCCCCGATCGGAGTCGAGGGCAGGCTCCGCGAAGAATTTCAGGCTTTGATTCTAGTTGTTATATTGCTTCCTCTCCATATTTATAGAGCTTTTTTTCCTCAGTTTCCCTCTCCACTTGTTGGAGAGGGTTAGGGTGAGGTGATGGGAGAGGATTGAGGTGAGGGTGTAACTTGGAATTAAATAGAAGACTTCAGGATACAGTCGATATTTTTTGAGTAATATGAGCTTGTTTATTTTCAGAAAAGCTTGTTGCCGTTTATTTTTCAATTCCTATTTTATATTGTCTTGAAGTAGTTGCTGGTTCGTCAATTTCATCACGCTCAATTTGATTTGCAGAGTGTTTATATCTTTCTTCTAATTGTTGTTGTTTTTCTTCATATTCTTTTTTTATCTTATCCATAAGTTCTTTGGGAGGTCTTTCTGGTATATTGCGGGTACGATGTTCTAAAATACCCATCTCTAAAAGTCCAAGTGGAAATGTAGCAGCAAGCAATTGTAAGGCTAATTTTTTATTTTTTTCGTAAACTCTTCGATGTCTTCTTTTCTTATCTTTTCCCTGAAGATACAGCCCTAGTGCTGTTGCCAATAATGCTTCTCTTGTGCCGCCAAGAAGTTTATTAATTTGAGGCCCCCCTGCTTTAAGATATTGATAATCTGTATACCCACCTTGAACGGTAAAAATTTTCCTAAGAAATCTTTTATAATCATCTTTCGTATCTACGATATAACCATCTTCACCAATGTCGAATCCACCTACCCCTACAGAGGGTTGCCACGCTGATTCATTGGACTCGGCAAGAACAAATTGTGAAATAGAAAATATAATTATGAGAATGAATAAGAAGGTGGGAAAATATACCATTTTTGCCTTCATATTTTTATTTAGTTGCAAATCATGTGCCAATAATAATAACAAAAATTGTCTAGCAAAGTTAAGTAGTTATAAGTTTAAAGAATATTGTAATTTTATAAAACATAGCAATTTGTTTTACAATGATGCCTAGTTTCTTTACATCCGAAGCGAATTGCCCATATTTTTATTGCCATATGGCAAATAATGCCCTATACTATAATAATGCGATGGACAGTTGTATTTACTTCTAAGGTAGAAAAGCAGTTCCATAAATTACAAGAAGCTCTTCAATTAAGATTCAGAGC
>CAYJUJ010000110.1:0-5859 GCA_964373325.1 uncultured bacterium | reverse complement strand
CTAAATGTTTTATCCACCTCTTCAATATATTTTTTAGGATCAAAGGCATCTTTAATTTCCACATTGGAGAGATGGTTTTTGATCTCAGGATCCTTTAAAACAAGCATTTGAAAATCTTCATCTTTTGATTGGGATTTTAAAGCATTTCTTTGTACAAGCTCGTATGCTTTTTCTCGAATAATCCCTTTTTTAATAAGACTTAAAAGAATTCGTTGCGAATAAATAACACCTTTTGTTGCAGAAAGATTTTCAAGCATTCGATCTTTATGAACAACAAGATTATCTAAAACACTTGTCAGCCTCGACAACATAAAATCAATTAAAATAGTCGCATCGGGTGCAATCACTCGCTCAGCCGAAGAGTGGCTAATATCTCTTTCATGCCAGAGGGCTATATTTTCAAGCGAAATTCCTGCATAACCACGCACAAGTCTTGCGAGCCCTGTTAAATTTTCTGAAAGAATTGGGTTTTTTTTATGAGGCATGCTTGAAGAACCTTTTTGTCCTTTTTCAAAGGGTTCTTCTGCCTCCCCCACTTCTGTTCTTTGAAGATGTCTAATTTCAAGCGCAATCTTTTCAATAGATGCGGCGAGTATTCCAAGAGTTGTAAAAAACTCCGCATGGCGATCCCTGGGAATAACTTGAGTTGAAATAGGCTCTGGTTTTAAACCCAATTTTTGACACACATATTTTTCAACTTCTGAAGAAACATGGGCATAGGTACCAACGGAACCCGAAACCTTCCCATAAGAAATATTTTCCTGTGCTCTCAAAAGACGCTCTTTGTTTCTCTTCATTTCTTCATGCCAAAGAGCACATTTAAGACCAAAAGTAGTTGGCTCTGCATGAATACCATGAGAGCGACCAATCATAAGAGTATTTTTAAATTGAAGTGCCTTTTTCTTAAGAACAGAAAGTAAATGATCTAAATCTTCTAAAATAATTTGAGCGGCTTCTCTAAGAAAAATGGCCAAAGAAGTATCTAGAGTATCAGAAGCTGTTGCACCATAATGAAAAAAACGCCCCTCTGGACCCAGTTTTTTGGAAACAACAGTTACAAAGGCGGCAACATCGTGTCTTGATTTTTTTTCTTCTTCTAAAATTTCATCGATTGTAAAAGAAGATTTTTTTTGGATGAGTTTTAATTCTTCTTGAGTAACAACACCCTGTTTTTGTAACCCCTCACAAATGGCAAGCTCGACCCTAAGCCATGTTTTATACTTATTTTCATCGCTCCAAAGAAGACCCATCCGTTCTCTCGTATATCGAGCAATCATATTTTTAGTCCATCAATGGTCGGGGTTTAGTTCTGGCTATTTTATACTTGAAAGTGAAATGAAAAACAAGGGTGCGATTTCAAAACTACCTGATGGTTTTTTAAACAGAGCTTGTCTTAAGCATAAGCATGCTAACTTATTAATATCAAAAGAAAATTTTAGGGTGTGCCTTTTTGCCTGTTTTATAGACAATTCTATACTGTCTAAGCACTTCTTATTCTGCCCCATTTTAATACATAACCATTTAATATTATTAATATTTTTAGCAATTAGTGCCTTCTGGCATGGGGTTTGCTTTTACTATGAATGAGGGCCAAATGAAAAAAATAGTTTCGTTTTATCTAATCGTTTCTTTTGCACTATTTTCATGTAGCAAAACTCCACATACATCTTTTGGTGTTTCACAAGTGGGTTCAAACTCTGTTGCTACACAATCAGGAGTTAGCAACGCTTATACTGTTAATCAACCAGTAACGAATATTTATCCCGCCACATATTTTAATACCCCCGGAAAAGATACAGAAAAAATTATCCGACAATTTCTTTGTATTTTAATAATCATCGTTATTATTAAACCATGCCCTGGTGGTGGCGGTGGTGGTGTTACACCCATTCCTGGAGGATATGGAGAAGGACCTGGAGGGTTTTTACTCCCAGGCGGTTTCGGGGATAATAATATTCCTTCAAATTCAGAAATTACATCAATTAACACTCAAATTGAGAGCGCTTCAAGATATGGCTTTGGTGATGAAGCTATTTATGGCATCCAACATGGCGAAATTGAAGCTTATGGTAATTTAGTCCTCATGGGTTGGGATCCATCCCTTGGCCCACAGCCCCTTTTCAATTTCTTAAATGGCCCCTTGGTGGATGGAACTAGCGGCAAAATGGGCTGGCCCCTTCCTGGTGGTCAAGGTGGCAATCCAAACCCAAATCCAGGCGGTGGTGGGTTCTGGATAGGACCTTGCCCCTAAAAATAAGCTGTGATAGAAGAGAACTAACTTAACCCCCTTTTTCTATTTACCGACAGAGTTCTCAATGGATGCGTATCAAAAAGCTGGCGTTAATATCCAAAAAGCCGATAAGCTCGTCTCATATTTAAAACCTTTAGTTAAAAAAACATATGATTCTAAAGTACTAGGTCACCTTGGTGGCTATGGTGCTCTTTATGAACTCGATCTCAAAAAATACAACGACCCTATTATCGTTACAACAACAGATGGTGTGGGCACTAAACTTAAAACCGCTTTTTTAGCAAACCAACATGACACAATTGGCATTGATCTCGTTGCCATGTGTGTAAATGACATTCTTTGTTGTGGTGCTGAACCCAAATTATTTTTAGATTATTATGCAACTGGAA
This sequence comes from uncultured bacterium, assembly GCA_964373325.1. GTDB lineage: Bacteria > Bdellovibrionota > JACOXK01 > JACOXK01 > JACOXK01 > CAYJUJ01. The sequence goes on along the minus strand of CAYJUJ010000110.1, from coordinate 3,219 downwards.
AGCTTAACTCCAAAATATCTCAAGATATTTTAAAAGGTATTGTAGAGGGATGCCGTCAAGCCGGTTGCTCTCTTGTAGGTGGCGAAACAGCAGAAATGCCTGGATTTTATCAAAAAGAAGAATATGATTTAGCTGGTTTTTGCGTAGGCCTGGCCAATAGAGGTGAAATCTTTAATCCCGCTCTTGTTCAAGAAGGTGATGTTCTCATAGCACTACCCTCAAGTGGTCTTCATAGCAATGGTTTTAGTCTCATTCGAAAAATTATTTTTGAAGATTTAAAAATGAGAGTTACCGATTCTTTTGGTTGGAAAGATTTAACTACCGTTGGTGAAGAGCTTTTAAAACCAACCAGGATTTATGTTTCTATTTTTGAGAAGATGAGGGGATTCTTCGCTAACGCTCAGGATGACAAAAGAAATGGAATGAAAGGAGCGGCACATATTACAGGAGGGGGAATTACAGAAAACCTGCCTCGTATTTTTCGAAGCTCTCTCTCAGCAGAAATTAACCTCTCCTCTTGGAAGTGGCCAGCTATTTTTCAATTCATTCAGTCAAAGGCCTCTCTTTCCAAAGCCGAAATGCTTCGAACATTTAATTGTGGTGTTGGCATGATTCTCATCGCAGACTCAAGGAATGTTAAAAACCTCCTATCCTTCTTGCACAAAGAAAAAGAAGAAGCCTGGGTTATTGGAAAAATGGTCAAAAAGCAAAGGCAAGAGGTTACATACATATGAAAAAAATTGCGGTTTTAGCCTCGGGGCGAGGAACAAACTTTCAAGCTCTTATTGATACATGCCAATCCAGAAAAATAAAAGCCCAAATAAGTGCTCTCGTTACTAATAATCCAGATGCCCAAGCCATTCAAAGAGCTACTTATCATAATATTCCTGTTTTTATCTTAGACTCAAAAAAACTAACAAAGGAAGATTACGAAAAAAAGCTTCTTTCTCAGTGTCGCCTCTTGAATCCTAATCTTATTGTTCTTGCAGGCTATATGAAAATACTACCTCTTCCTTTCATTCAAGCCTTTCCTCACAAAATTATCAATATTCACCCATCGCTTCTTCCCGCATTTGCTGGCCTTCATGCCCAAAAACAAGCTCTTGAATATGGAGCTAAAATAACAGGGTGTACTGTACATTTTATAGATCAAGGGGTAGATACGGGCCCTATTATTCTTCAATCACCTGTTCTCATTCACGATCACGATACCGAGGAAGATCTCTCTCAAAGAATTTTAGAAAAAGAACATGAAACTCTCATTTCTGCTGTTCAACTATTTCTGGAGGACAAGCTTGTTATCCGAGATAGAAAAGTTTATATTCAAAAGTGAATGTTTCATGATAGTTTTACAACCGTCATTATAGGAAATGATATCCTTGCACACTTAATCGCCATCGAGTGTGCTTCTAAAAACAAAAAAACCTGTCTTATTGCTCAACGTGAAAATTTTTTAGACTTGTATCTTCGTCATGCTCATGTTTTAAAGAAAAAACTATCATTTCTGGGTATAGCATTCGAAAACTACTTACAAAACTCGAATGCCTTTCAAATTCTAAGCCCTCTTTTCAGGCTTGATTGTGTTTTGGGACATGAAGAATTAACCCATGAATTTGAAAGAGAATTTTCTGAGTCCCCTCCTTCATGGCAGCGTTTTCTTTCAGAAACACCACTTACTTTTCGTAAAAAAAACTATCTTAAGGTAAGAAGTGAAATCGAAAAAAAACATGCCTGGACAGATAAACTCTCTTATCCTTTCTCAACCCTACCTTACCTTCAAAACTTTTTTCTCTATCAAAAGGATGGTGCTTATGTATCAGCCGAAAACCATAAGAAGTTAATTCTGGCACTTAGAAAAGTTTTTCAAAAAAAGAAAGGCACTATTAAAGAAACAGACGTTACTAATATCAAGCGGTCACAAGAAAAATGGGTCATTACAACTAAAAGCTATGAGGGTACTGTTTTTACCCATCGTATTATTACGACCTGCCCACTGGAAAATATAAAATATCCTTCTCAAAAAATATCCCATTTCCTTCAAAAGGGTGAATACCAACCTATCTATACAACTTCTTTTTATTTTAAAAAGGACAGAAAACCAGAGGCTTTAAAAGATCACTTCCTTTATATACTCCATCCACAAAAAAGATCTCTTTCTGATAATATTTGGAGTGGCATTTTAGAAGAAGAAAAAAAAGAATTTAAATTAAAAGTTAATTTTTTCTCAAACAAAACACCTGAAATGATCAACCATATTCATGAAACACTTCACCATTTAATACCATTTGCACATATTGAAAAAGAAGATGCTTTTTATAAAGGATCTTCCTTTTACCACAGCTTTTCTTCTGAAAAGAGGTATGATCAATCTCTTATGTATATCGATAAAAACTGGCATCACTTTGGCCCAGAAACAGGAGCCTGGCTTGGACTCACCGCTCAGCTTCTCCATTGGGAAAGCTTTAAATGAATCAATATCAAAAAGAAATTCTAAAAATACTTCCAAGCATTTGGAAGCTGAAAAAAGTTGAATGGGAAAACCTATTAGAAGTTCCAAAGGATGCTTCTCTAGGGGATTATGCGGTTAGTTGTTTTAGCCTGGCAAAAGCTTTTAAAGCCCCCCCACAAAATCTGGCACAAGAAATTGCACAAACCTTAAAACCTACATCCCTTATTTCATATATTAAAAATCTGGGCCCATATATCAATTTTTTTATAAACACCACTTATTTAGTCGAGGACACACTTAAAACTATCCTCACAGAAAGAGAAAAATTTGGATCTTCAACAATCGGTCAAAACCAAAATGTTGTTATCGAGTACTCATCCCCTAATATTGCAAAACCCTTTCACATAGGCCATCTTCGTTCTACCATTATAGGTCAGTCACTTTGCAACATTCATAAATTTCTTGGATACAAAACCATTGCTATTAATCACTTAGGAGATTGGGGTACTCAATTTGGAAAACTCATCTGCGCCTTTAAAAAATGGGGGAATAAAGAAGAATATGAGAAAAAAGGCATCCCTTACCTTCATGAACTTTATGTACAATTTCATCAAATGGCCAAGGAAAAACCAGAATTAGAAGAAGAATCAAGACTTTGGTTTAAAAAATGTGAAGAAAATGACTCAGAGGCCCTTAGTTTTTGGAAAAGCTTTAAAGATAAAAGCTTAGAAGAATTTGAAAAAATTTATAAAAGACTCCATGTAGGTTTT
>CAYJUJ010000109.1:0-5897 GCA_964373325.1 uncultured bacterium | reverse complement strand
TGCGGTGCTGCACTGATGCTTGCTGTAACTCAGGTAGTAGCTTCTCTTAAACTTCCTATTCATTTGGTAACTCTCATTCCTACTACAGATAATATGCCAGGAGGAAGTGCGACTGTTCCAAGTGCAGTTGTTAAAAGTCACTCTGGAAAAACAATTGAAATTTTAAATACGGATGCTGAAGGAAGACTCATCCTTGCAGATGCCCTAAGTTATGCAGAAAAATTTAAACCGCATGCTATTATTGATGCAGCCACTCTGACAGGAGCTTGCTCTGTTGCTCTAGGGCCATGGTTTGCTGGTGTTATGAGTAACAACAAGGATTTGGCTAAAAAGCTTAAAAAAGCAAGTGATTCAACAGGGGAAAGACTCTGGCAACTCCCGTTATGCCATGACCATGATGAAGCTATTAAAAGTAAAATTGCAGACATCCAAAATGTTTCGAGTGTTCCAGGAGGAGGGGCCTCAACAGCTGGTAAGTTTCTTGAGTTTTTTGTTCCGAAAAATACTCCGTGGGCTCACTTAGATATTGCAGGAACAGCTTGGTCAAATAACCTTGCTACTGGCTTTGGAGTAGCACTTCTTACTGAAGTGATAGAGCATTGGAATAAATAATCAATGAATCGATAATTCTTCCAATTTTCTATAAAGAGACGACAAACTTAAACCCAATGCATCTGCTGCAGTCCTTTTATCATGATTATTTCGAGCTAGAACTTCTTTAATATGATTCATCTCATAGATTTTCATCGCATCTCGAATATTATCCACATAGGAATACTGAGACATGAGACTGCGAACAAGATCCAGAGGTAAATCATCCTTTGTTAGAAACGTAGCATTGGATGTAATAATCATAGCCCGCTCAATGACACTTGCGAGCTCTCTGATATTACCAGGCCATATATAATTCATAAGTATCTTTAAAGCATCTTCTTCTATAAAAAGAATTTTTGCTCCAAGATCATCATTAAATTTTCTGATGAAATACTTGATAAGAAAAGGAATATCGTTTCTTCGAGCTCGTAATGGTGGCATTTTAATTTCACAAGAATTAATTTTATCAAAAAGTTTTTCATTAAAATGTCCGTTGGCTACCTCTTCTGAAAGATCTTTTGCACTTGCCGCAACAATTCTAACATCAACCTTATGACTTTCTTTACTGTCGCAAGGAAAAACTTCTCCATTCCCAATAACTTGAAGAACTTTGTCTTGAGCGTCTTTGCTTAATCTATCAATATCATCTAAAAAAAGTGTCCCTTTATGAGCTTGAACAAAAATACCCTTAAAATACTCTTTTCCTTCCTGAAACCCAAAAAGTTTTTTGTGTAAAATCTCTTCACTATTAGTACCACAGTGAATACCCATAAAATTTTGAGTTCTCCGAGAGGAATTATAATGAATGGCTTTTGCTACAACTTTTTTACCAGTACCACGCTCACCCGTTATGAGAAGAGTGCTGTCCGTTGCCGAAACTGTTCTCATGAGAGAATAAACCTCTCTCATCTCGGGCCCCTGCCCTACAATTTGGTCAAAGTTGTATTTTTCTTCTATTTCTCTTTTAAGAACTTGGTTTTCAGTAACCAAGTTTTTATATTTCAAAAGATGATCTATTTTAATAAGAATATCATCAAAAATAAGAGGTTTTACTATATAATCAAAAGCCCCATATTTCAGGGCGGAAATAGCTGAATCCATGTCGCCAAATGCAGTAATAACAATAAATGATACGGATGGATTAGCAGCTATTGCCTTTTTTAAAACGAAAAAACCATCCGCCTTTGGCATTTTGATATCACAAAAAATAATATCAAAAGACTCCTGAGTTAGAAGCTCTACAGCTTCTTTACCATTAGAAGCAAGGGATACCTCGTAACCTTCTTCTTTAAGTACCGTTCCTAACGATTCACGAATAGCCTGTTCATCATCGGCTACAAGAATACGAGTATTTTTATTCATAAACATAATCCCCCTTTTTGTTAGTTTTTGGCAACCTGACTTTTACTTTTGTTCCTTTTGCCTTTTCAGATTGCACAATAATATCACCACCCAAACCCTGAACAATACTGTAACTGACCGATAATCCCAACCCTTTGTTGTTGGGTTTCGTTGTGAAAAAAGGTTCAAAAATTCTTTTTGTTTGCTCAGGCAAAATACCACAACCTGTATCCTCAAAAGAAATGCTTACTTGAGAAGCGGTAGAGGAAATCTTAATATTAAGTGTTCCACCATTTTCCATGGCATCAAAAGCATTAGAAATAATATTGATAAAAACCTGTCTTAATTGTTCCCTTGAAGCTAACACTTCACAAGAAGCTGATTCCACTTTTGTAATGACTTTTATTTGCTTATAATGAGGGCTGAGTTGAGTTCTCTCAATTGCTTCTTCCACTACTGAAATCACATCCACATTTTCCTTCCCAAAAATTTTAGTTTGAGAAACCCCTCTCATTTGCCTTAAAATGTCATTAATTCTTTCTACCTCTTTTAAAACTCCACTAAGTTGAGCTTCCATTTTTTCAGCTTGCTCAAAAATATTTTTTTCTTTCTTAAGATTTCGCTGGGTTAATTGAACCAATGAAGAAATAGAGGAAATCGGGTTCCCAATTTCATGAGCAAGCCCAGAAGAGAGAACTCCCAAGGCTACTAATTTTTCAGAATTAACGAGCTCTCTTTGTGTCTGCTGTAGCATTTTATTACTTTCCTCTAATTTAAGAGCTGTTTGCTTTATTTCCGTAATATCTTTGGCTACTCCTACTAGGGCCATTTTTTCACCTTTTTCATTTCGAATAATACCTGTTGTTAAAAATACGGGGAAATCTTCACCTGTTTTAGTACGATTTAAACACTCTCCCTTCCAATAACCCTTTTCTAAAGTTTTCTCAAAAATCATCTCTGACATAAAAGGAGGATTGGCGGGTGATACTATAAAATCTGATTTTTTTCCCAAAACTTCCTGCATTGTATAACCAAAACGTTTGAGTGCTGCTGGATTTGCATAAATAGTTCTATCTTCACAATCTGCTATAAAAATAATATCTTCAATACTGTCCACAACCCCAGCAAAGAGAAGCTTCAATAGTAATTTGTTACTTAGGATTTTATCTAATCCAAAGCCTTCTCCACTCATTTAACACCTCTATAGCAAGGAGGATGCCAAATAAAAAAATAGAGCTTTATCAATGAGTTGCGATAAAAAAACCCTTAACCCAAATGTCAAAGGGCCTAACACCACCAACTATGCGATTCTTAAAAGTAGGAATTCCTGACAGATATAGGTAAGTTATGGATAATGTCAATAAATTTGGCTTTTTTGTAAAAAATATAGGAATTTTTATGATTCGAACGAAAATGGTGAATAGTATACACCCGTATCAAGAATAATAGCTGAGATATAGGCAGCTCCCGTAACATCAAAAGCCGGGTTACGAATACTCACCCCAGAAGGCGTCACTCTTTTGCCATTAAAAAATTCAATTTCTTCTCTTTTTCTCTCCTCTATGCAAACTTGATCTCCAGAAGAAGTCTTAAGATCAAGTGTTGATGAAGGGGCTGCTACATAGAAAGGAATACCATGATGTTTGGCCAACACTGCTAAGGAATAGGTCCCAATTTTATTGATGACATCTCCATTTTTAGTGATGCGATCTGCACCGACAATAACTGCATTTATTTCTTTCTTCCTCATAAAAGTGGCAGCCATGCTATCGGTAATAACAGTCACAGGAATATTATCTTTATTAAGCTCCCATGCGGTTAAACGTGCTCCCTGAAGTAGTGGCCTTGTTTCACAAACAAACACAGTTTTTATTCTTCCCTCATCATATGCATATCGGATAACACCCAATGCTGTACCAAAACCACCTGTAGCCAAAGCACCCGCATTACAATGAGTTAAAACAGAGAGATGCCCCTTAAGCAGAAATATACTTAAGCTGCCTATTTCCAAATTCATTTTTTTATCTTCTTCTTCAATGGCTATAGCTTCATTTATAATACTTGATTTAAGATCATGGACCGACAAGTAGCTTTCTTTCTGTACAGATAGTTTCATTCTCTGAAGTGCCCAAAATAAATTAACCGCAGTAGGACGTGTTAACGCTAACCTATCACAAGCAAAAAGTACTTTTTCTTTAATTTGAGTTGGAGAAGAAAAGTCTTCGGTTGCAATAGTTAAGGCCACTCCATAAGCGGCAACAATTCCAATAGCAGGAGCTCCGCGCACAACCATGTTTTCAATTGCAAAGCACACATCTTGAAGTGTTAAACACTTAAAATATTCTTCAACCTCTGGCAATTTTCTTTGGTCTAAAAGAAGAAGATGATCTCCCTTCCATTGAATATGATTAAAAGAAGTCTTCATTAAGGCAATTTTGGAAGTCCTTTAAAAATGTTTCCGATAGTCTTATCAATGCCCTGTGTTGCGAGTTTCTGAACAATGGGGGTGACAACATCCACAGCATATTTTGGCTTTGCAAAGGTTCCTGTAAGAGTAAAAGGAACTCTAATTTTACCCTCTTCATCTGCAATGATATCAGCATTTTTAACAAGATAAGCTGGAAAACGAATAAATCCTCTTAGATCTAAAACCTGTTTAAAATATACTTTACCATGAGCACCCATGTGATAGCTAGGAGAGAGCATTGTAAAATCTGTTAATTGAAATTGTTGATTATAAACTCTAAAATTAGCTTCGCATTTTTGGAATTTTTCACCAAAATCTTCTGTAAAAATAGGAGAGCCTGCAAAGAGAGGGTTTGATCTTAAGTTTTCCCGAATAGCTTCGCCTATTTTTAAGGTACTAAAAGCTCCATCTGCAATAAACAATCTCCCAGATCCTGTGAGTGCATTTAATACTTCCTCTGAAGTTTGACCATATCCAGATAGTTGAAACGAGGCTTGAGCCTTCCCAAATAAAACATCTTTCATGGTTGGAGAAAAAGCAGATAAAAGCTCATTCACATCTGCATTTTTAACATGACCTGAAAAACGGTAAGATCTTTGGCGAAAAATATTATTAATTTGTGCATCAGCACTCAATTCACCTTGGACAGCATTCAATTGAAGTTTTTTAAGTGCTAAAGAATTGTTTTGATATAAAACTTCTCCAATTACTTTATTTAAGGTTAAACGTTTTCCAACAACTTTATCAATTTTGATGTCACCCTCTGCTTTTAATTTTTCCAAAAAATCTTCTGCTATTATTTCTTCTGACGGCTCTGCATGAGCAATACCAAAAGGAAAGTGTAATGAAGAGGCTTTTTGATCAACAAATTGTATCTCTTTTAAATTAAGAAGGGGTGAAGTCAAAGAAATAGTAGCTCTCGGCTTTTTAAAGTCCTGTACTTTTCCTTTAATCTCAATAGCCGATTGCCCTATATTAAAACTAAACTTGTCTAAATTTAAACGATCTTTTTCTAAGCGAAATTCAGCTTTTAAATCGTGCAGTCCTGGTTTTATTTGTTTGAGAGATGCCTGCCCCCCTCGAATATTAAAATCTGCCTTATAAGAAGGGTCTTTAAGTGTTCCAGAAACTTGACCCTTCAAAAAACACTCACCCTTAATCCCATATTGAGACACTATCGGAGAAACAGAAGCCCAGTTTTCTAAACGAATGGTATTGGTAGTAAAGTTAAAAGCAAGATCATCTTTCTTTAAAAGTCCTTTTGCTTTTAAATCTAAATCATGAAACTTTAAGTTAAGATCTCCTACTTCGAGGCCCCCCCCTTCATAACTTCCACTAAAATCTAATCTTAAAGGTACTCCTTCTTTCTTGCGAATCATTCGGCCCACTGTAACCTTGGCATTGTTTAAAATAATGGCTGATTTTTCAAGGGTTGCTTTTTGAAAAGCAAAATTTTTGTCCATCTGTATCATTGCTTCACCCAAAAATTCGATGG
>CAYJUJ010000108.1:0-5936 GCA_964373325.1 uncultured bacterium | reverse complement strand
TCCACCGGCGCTATCTCCTTCCACAATGTAGATTTCACAAAGAGCTGGATCTTTTTCCTGGCAATCTGCCATTTTTCCAGGCAATCCAGCCATATCAAGGGCTGTTTTCCTTCTCGTAAGCTCTCTTGCTTTTCGTGCAGCAAGACGAGCCCTGGCAGCATCAACAGCTTTTTGGGCGATGCGACGCCCATCAGACGGTTTTTCTTCGAAATGGGAAGCAAGCCTGTCGTTAATAAGGCTTTCTACGATACCCTTGACGTTACTATTACCTAATTTTGTTTTTGTTTGTCCTTCGAATTGTGGTTCCGGAATTTTAACGCTGATAACCGCTACTAATCCCTCTCGCACATCTTCACCACTAATGTTTTCACCTAGATCCTTAAGAAATCCTTTAGACTCTGCATAAGTATTAATGGTGCGAGTAAGAGCTGATTTAAAACCACTTAAATGAGAGCCCCCTTCTATAGTATTAATATTATTTGCAAATGTGTGAATAATCTCTGCATAACCATCGTTATATTGTATAGCGATTTCAATACTACATCCGTCTTTCTCAGCCATAAAATAAATAGGCTTGTTATGAAGAACATTTTTACGCTTATTAAGATATTCTACAAAAGCTGTAATTCCACCTTCATAGTAAAACTCATTTTTCTTTTCTGTTCTTTCATCTTCAATTGTGATTTTTAAACCACTATTTAAAAAAGCAAGCTCTCGCATTCTCCCCGATAAAGTATCAAAATTAAACTCAAGAATTTCAAATATTTCTTTATCTGGTTTAAATGTAACCTTAGTTCCTCTCTTCTCTGTTTTACCTGTTTGCTTAAGACGCCCTAGAGGTTTTCCTCTTTTATACTCCTGATAATAAACATACCCGTCTCTCCAAATTTCAAGCTGCAATATTTCGGAAAGAGCATTAACAACACTAACGCCAACCCCATGAAGCCCGCCGGATACTTTATAAGCTTTACTATCAAACTTCCCTCCAGCATGAAGTTTCGTCATAACAACTTCAGCTGCAGAAACACCTTCTTTTTTATGAATATCTACAGGAATTCCACGCCCGTTATCTTCAACAGTAACGCTATTATCTCCATGGATAATAACCTCAATGGAATTACAATGCCCCACCATGGCTTCATCAATACTATTATCAACAACTTCATAAACTAAGTGATGAAGCCCACGAGTGCTTTGGTCACCAACATACATGCCTGGGCGCTTACGAACAGCATCAAGCCCCTCTAGGACCTTAATAGATTCTGCATCATAGGATTTTGAAGCTTCCGTATCTTTTGAAATAGCTACTTTTTTAGAACTTCTTTTATCCAACCCTCTTTCTCCTTCCATAACCTCTCACTTAAACCACTATATTTTCATGGGCATAACAATGCACTTATAGCTTTTATCATCAAGCGGTTGTAGAATTCCTGGACTTGCATCGTCGCTGAGTTCTAAAAGAACTTTATCTTGGTTCATAACATTAAGAACATCTAAGAAATATCTTGCATTAAACCCTATATCAAAAGATTCCCCATCATAACTTATATCTAATTCCTCTCCTGCTTCGCCAAGTCTTGGGTTGTTAGAAGAAATAACAAGGTGTTTAGGGGTAAAGGAAAATTTAACACCCTTTGCTCTTTCCTCTGATAGAAGAGAAATTCTTTTAAGTGCCTGGGTTAGTTGAATTCGATCAACTTCAATCTTTTTCTTGCTCTTTTTAGGAATAACTTGCTCATAATCAGGATATTCCCCCTCAATAAGTCTAACGTAGAGAGTAATATCACCCTTATGCACAATGACATTATTCCCATCAAATCCAAGTTCAAAAGTGTCATTGGAATCGCTATTATTTTCAAGAATCTTTTTTAACTCTACTAAACCTTTCTTTGGAATAATGATATTTTTTTCTAACTGCTTTTCTTCTAACTTTAAGTCTTTATCTACCATAGATAACCTGTGTCCATCAGTAGCGATCATTCTCACATGTAAATCATCAACCTTCTCAAAACATACTCCATTTAGTTGATAACGAGTTTCATCTGTTGATACGGAAAAAATAGTTTTTTCAATCATATCTTTTACTTTTTCAGATGCCACAACCTGAAGTGTTTTTCCTTTTTTAGAAGGAAGAACTGGAAAATCATCCGAAGATAATCCAACAATATTAAAAAAAGCCTTTCCACATTGGAGTGAAACCCAATTGTTTTCATTTTTACTAATAAGAATTTCCTCTTCTGAAAGTTCTCTTACAACATCATAAAGATATTTAGCCCCTAAGGTAATACTGCCTTCCTCTAGCGTTTCTACGTTACATTTAATTTGTATCCCTATTTCCAGATCTGTGGCTGAGAGGTGTAATACATTTTTTTTCACTTCAAGTAAAACATTTGCAAGAATTGGCATCGTATTTCTTTTCTCAACTATGGATTGTGTATACTGAAGTGCTTCTGAAAAAGTGGACTTCTTAACCTTAAATTTCATGGGGCCTCCTTAATTCACAGTTTCTATTATTAATTACCTTTAATAATAATAAATATAGTAGTAGTAGTATAGGCTGTTTAAATGTTGAAAACAATGATAACTTATTAAAATTAAAGATAAAATCAATCAACACTCTTTACTTAAACAACTGGGGATCATTCTATACTTCTGTGGAAAATTTTGCAACACAATCTAATCCACAAAGTAATTAACAATACTGTGAACAAGTAGTCAAAAAAGAACCTCTATTTTTATCTACTTTTTTTCCACAAGATAAAAATGAAACACGGAACATGTGAATATTGCTGGCTTTATAAAACCTGTGACTTGAAAGTGTGGAAAGAAGTGAAATACCTGTGAATAACTGGCATAAAATTTAAGGGTACCAAACTGTGGATATGTGAAAAAAACTAGTAACATATTGAAATTATTATAATTATGTCTGTTGCTAAACATGTTTATTGTCTGTGAAGCGATGTTTATAATGGGTATTAATAAACAAGCAGATAACAGCATAACCACAGGGAATTCACATGTGTATTCACATTTTGTACACAGAGGTCTGTTTTAGCTAATCTGTGGATGACTTTATTTAGGATTCTTTTAGGACTCTAAAAGTCTTTCGATAGATGTGACAGCGTTTTTAAGTGTTGTGTCGCTGCGCATTTCCCCATCGATTTTTGTGACAGCATGAATAACAGTTGAATGATCTTTTCCACCAAACCTTCTGCCTATTTCTGGAAAGGATTTTTTGGTGTATTTGCGGCTGAGATACATAGCAATTTGCCTCGGCATACTTAAAAGTTTATGCTTCTTTTTAGATTTAAGATCAATAAGCTTGATATCGTAAAATGAGCACACAGCTTTTTGAATATTTTCAACAGTCATTTCGCTTTCTTTGTCTTTTATGATGTTCTTTAAAATTTCCTTTGCTAAATCAACTGTTATTTCCATTCCTGTAAGAGAAGCAAAAGCCCCAACTCGAATGAGGGCGCCCTCTAGCTCTCGAACGTTTGATTTGACATTTGATGCTAAAAATACTGCAACATCGTCAGGAAGATAAATATCATCAAGCTCCGCTTTGTTTTTAAGAATAGCAAGCCTTGTTTCCATTTCTGGTGGCTGAATGTCGGCTATCAGGCCCCACTCAAGCCTGGTGCGCAGCCTTTCCTCCAATCCAGTAATGTCTTTTGGGAACTTATCACTTGACACAACAATTTGCTTTCGAGAACCATGAAGAGCGTTGAAGGTGTGAAAAAACTCATCTTGGGTTCTTTCTTTTCCAGCTATAAATTGAATATCATCAATGAGCAACATGTCACAGCTTTCCCGATATTTTTTTCTAAAAAGATCCATTTTTTCATAGCGAATACAATTGATGAGCTCATTTACAAATTTTTCAGATGAAATGTAACATATCTTAAGGTGCGGCTGTTTTTTAAGGGCCTGATTTCCAACAGCATGAAGAAGGTGTGTTTTTCCAAGGCCGACGCCACCAAATATGAATAAGGGATTATAGTTTCTTGCTGGCTGCTCTGCAACGGCATAAGCAGCGGCGTGTGCAAACTGATTGCTTGAGCCAACGACGAAAGTTTCAAATGTGTATTTTGGATTAATGAAATCCCCTCCAGAAGATTTTATAGTTATAGTGACTTCTTCTGAGGTGAGTTGTTTGTTGGCAGATGGATTTGGGGCCGCTCGGTTTACTACGGGTGAAGGAATATGAGCTTGCTGAAGAGGTAAATTGAAAACTTGCTGACCGTCCTTTTCAGCTATTTGATAAGATAGCTCATAAGATTTTTGAAAGCGTTTATAGAGCTCTTCTTTGATAAGAAGTAAATAGTGGTCATCAATCCACTCCTTAAAAAACTTGTTAGGAACAAGGATTTCTATAAATTGTTCTTTTACAGAAACAAAACGCACGGGCTCCAGCCAGGTTTTAAAACTCTGCTCGCTGACTCGATGGCGAATGCCATCGAGGGCTGATTGCCACAAGTCTGTCATGGTTTACACCTTCGAAAGATTTCTGTCTGTTGAATAACAACACCTCGACTTAATTCCAAAGTGTGAAATCTAACAGACCCAGATTTTTTTGACAACATAGAAATTGAGAAAAAATAACTATCCAAAAACCGTCAGCGGCAGGGCCAGCAAACTTTCACTCATCGCAACCTCCTTTAACACCAAACCCTTGACATTGTGTCGGCATTCACTATACATTTTCTCTCTAAATTTCCGTTATATTAATTTATGAAACGCACCTATCAACCAAGTAGAGTTAGAAGAAAACGAACACATGGCTTTCGTGCGCGCATGAGCACGCCAGGGGGAAGAAATGTTCTTAGGAGACGTCGCAGAAAGGGTCGAAAAACCCCGGTCCCCACTATTAAAAAGAAATAAATTTTCGCGCAAAAGAATAATGCTCACTAAAAGTGGAGACTTTCGTAGTCTTCTAGAAAGTGGGGATAGGCATGTTTTTGAGCATTTTTTTTTCTTTTGGAAAAAAGGTGGTGGAAAGCTTGGCATTGTTATAAGTCGAAAAGTAGGGGGTGCAGTTACAAGAAATAGAATTAGAAGGCTTCTAAAAGAATCTTATCGCCTTATTCAGCCAGATTTTCAAAATGTTAATGTGGTTGTGGTGGTCAGGAAGTCATCGCGGGGTATTACCTTTATGCGTTGTACAAAAGATTGGGGTGTGTTTAGAGATGAAATTGGCAAAACATCTTAATAGTGCAGTTGTGGCCCTTTTAAATATTTATCAAAGAATAATATCTCCTTTTTTTGGAAATTGCTGTCGATTTTATCCAAGCTGCTCCCAATATGCTAAAGAGAGTTTTAAAAAAGCCCCCTTTTATTTGGCCCTGTTTTATACATCAAAAAGATTGCTTAAATGTCATCCCTTTTGTGTGGGTGGAATTGACGAGTTAAAGGTTTAATATGGATAGAAATGGATTTTTAGCCATTACTCTTTGCGTTTTTATTTTCCTTGTTTGGAACTATTTTTTTGTTCCCCCTTCTAAAAAACAAGAGCCGCCACCCCAGACGATGGAGAAAAAGGAAGAAACCACACAAAAACAAACCCCAGAGCAAGAGACAGCGCTGGTTTCAAAGCCGCGCGTTTCTTTTGACAAGGAAGAACTACTCACCGTTGATAATGATTATTTTACAGCTCAAATAGGGCGTTCTTCAGGGGCTTTGTATAGTTGGAGGCTTAAAAAGTACTCTTCGGAGGAGGGCAATCCCATTGAGATGACCCCTCCCATCAACAAAACACCACTTGAGATGCCTTTAAGCCTTACTTTTTCATCACCAAAACTTAGAGAAAAGAATCTTTATCCGTTTAAACTAACATCTCAGGAAGAGAATAAACTTGTTTTTCAATATGAAGATTCAGAAATTGTAGTTACGAAGGAATATCAGTTTGTTCCATCGAAGTATTTAGTTGAGGCTTC
>CAYJUJ010000107.1:0-5963 GCA_964373325.1 uncultured bacterium | reverse complement strand
CAACTTCCTGTTGATTATGTCCTCCATAAACTACACTAGAAGAGCTTGTAAAAATGAGTTTTTTAATTCGATGCAATAAACAAGCTTGAATAATGTTTTGAGTGCCAACGACATTTGTCATATAAAACTCTCTTCTATCTCCGAAAACACCTACTTTGGCTGCTGTATGAAAAACAAGATCTCTGTCCCGACATGCTTTTTTAACATGATCAAAATTACGAATATCACCTTGCATCACTTCTACCCCCATTTTCTGAATTTCAGGGTAGTTGTGACGTGCTAAAATACGAACTGGAATATTTTGCTCCAGCAATTTTTCAACAATGTAACTTCCTAAAAAACCACCACCACCCGTAACCAGTGCTCTCATTTAAGACTCTCCCTAGCCCATAGAGCCAGTTTTTCCCGAATAATTTTTGAGTTGTGTCTAATATCCACAGGAAAAGAAGGATGAAAAAGAATATTTTTAATCTCTTGTGTTAAAGCGTTTTTTTGTGCTAACAAAAGTAACTCTTTTTTTAAATTTTCTTTTTCATAAGTATTCTTGAGAATCCCTTTGTCACGGGGTTCAATAATGATAATGGGTTCTCTATTAATACCTACAAGCGCAGAGCGAAAAACTTGTCTGTGGTTGTTAAAAATACTCTCGATAGGGTCAGTAAAAAGTGTTCGCAAAGGTGTTATAACGCGATGAGCTTTACGTCCACAGAACCAAAGCCTTCCTTTGTCGTCCAAATATCCCACATCTCCCATTCGATGCCAAAACCCCCCATGACTGTCTTGGATTTTAGAAGCGAGGTTTTCCTTTTCATTTTCAAAATATTCTCTCGTCACATGAGCTCCCTTAACAGCAATTTCTCCAATGGTATTTACGGGTACAATAAGTTTCTCACTCCACTCTCTTATGGGCTCATCTGAGAGCTTAATAATTTTGACCTCTGTGTTTGGAAAAGCTTTCCCCACACAAGTACCGCTGCCCTTGACCATCTCATGACTCCCGATGGATGTTACTGGCAAAGCCTCTGTAGCTCCATAAGGGGTATAAACTTCTGCTTGGGGGGACAATATTTTTTGAAAGCGCTCTAAAATAGCAATAGGTACCGGAGCACCCGCAATGAGAATACGTTTTATTGAAGGAAGCTTGATATTTTTTTGAATACAATAATGAGTGACGCGATTCCAAAGGGCAGGGGAACCAAAAGTATAAGTTACTTTTTTATCTAAAATAGGAAATACTATTTTCTCTGGATCAACACGGGCTGGTTTTGTGGGGTCCATATCAGGAATCACACAACTTGTTCCCATAGCAGTGCTAAAAAGAGCAAAAAGAGGAAAGGTAGGCATATCTATCTCACCTGGCTCTATTTTATAATGAGATTGAAGTAATTTGATTTGTGAGTGAAACATTCCATGTTCATAAACAACCCCCTTAGGAGGGCCAGTACTCCCAGTTGTAAAAATAATGGAAGCCTGGTCATGATCCTTGGTTTCAACTAAGGGAAAAGTGCCTGGCATTTTTTGCCTGAGAATAGGCATCCAGAAAAACCATTTTGGGCCTACTACAATATTAAAAAGAGAAGTTTTAAAAGCATGTGGGGCTATGAGGCGAAGCACATGAGCTTTGGGAATTCCAATAAAACCATGAGGTTTTACATCACCAATACATTTGACTAAAAATTCCCTTCCAATACCTGGATCAATAAGGACTGAGGCAGCCCCCATTTTTAAAAGCGCAAAAGTAATTCCAATGAACTCGATACTTGGTTTCACCATAAGAATCATACGATGACCTTTTTGAATTCCTAATTTTTGGAATTGGGAAGCGTAAGAATTACTTAAGCTTTCGAGTTCTTGAAAAGTAATGGTTTTATATTGACGATTGTGACTCGGAAAATAAATGGCAATAGCATTGGGAGTTTCTTCTGCACGCCTTGGTAGATAGGACGAAACATTCATGGTTTTAAAAATCCTTGAAGTACAGTTATGATTTCTTGTGCCGCATCTTCCACAACATAATGACCTGCATCTGAAATTACTTTTACAATAGCTTTAGGAAAATAAGAGCTCCAATACTTTAAAAATTTTTCAGTAAAACAAAAATCTTTTGCTCCCCACATAATAAGAATCGGCACATCCTTAAAGAGGGGCAGATTTTCTGAAATTTTTTGAATGATAGCGTAGCTTGGGTGCTTTTCATCCCAGGGAATATTTTGAACAAATCGTAAAATAGCTATTCTATCTTCAAAGGTAGAGTAAGGAGCGAGATATCCTTTTTTAATGTCTTTTGTAAGCTTTTTGTGAGTTGCCATCCAAAGAGCCCCCTTGGCAAAAAGGTTTAGCCTTCTTATAAAAAAAGGCCCAAGAACAGGGAAACGACAAATTTTAATTCTAAGAGGCATGTCTAAATCATCTGCTATAAAGGCTCCTGTATTAAAAACCACAAGTCGTTTTATATTTAAAGCATGTTCTATGGCATACCCTAATCCAATAGGACCACCCCAATCGTGCACAAGCAAAGTAATGCTTGAAAGTTTTAAATGATTTATAAGAGAAGTGAGGTTTTGAATATGTGTTTCTAAAGTATAAGGATAATCTTGCGGTTTGTCAGATAAGCCGCACCCCATATGGTCAGGAGCAATCACTCGATGGTTTTTTGAAAAATGCTGAATGAGTTTTCTATAGTAGAAAGACCATGTAGGGTTTCCATGAAGCATGAGCAATACTTCACCTTCTCCTTCATCGATGTAGTGCAATTTATGCCCACCGAGCTGCAAATAATGAGACTGAAATGGATACAAATGTCGGAGCGAAGTTATATCTACCATTGAAGGCCGCAGAATAAACAGTTAATGCCGCTTCCATATCCCATAAGGGCTATTTTATCTTTTGGTTTTACATTTCTTTTTGAAAGGCCCATTTGAAATGTAATGGGAAGCGCAACTGATCCCATGTTACCTAAAAAAGGAAAGGTTGAATAATCTTTGTCAGAAGGAACTCCTAGCCTCTTAATAGCTTCTTCTCGTGGCATTCTCCCAACTTGGTGTGCAAAAAAATGATCAATATCTTTTGTTTCCCAACCTAATTCTTTTTTAAATATGGGCCAGGTATCAGAAGATAAACGAAGGCCTTCTTCCATAAGTTTTTGGGCTTCTGTTTTCATAGAAAGCTGCCCCATGTGGAGAAGCCCCGTATCAGGAATGGCACGACAAAGACCATTATGTTCTGAGGCAGCTCGAGACACAACTCCTAGAAGTTTATGCCCTCCTTTTGCAACGCTTTCATGGGTTAAAATAAAAGCTGCTGCTCCAGAACCTAATGTGAGAGAAGGTAGATAGCGCGATACCTCTTCTAATGTAGGAGATTCTAGTTTTAAAATCTCTGAAATACTTGCTTCAATCATGGGATAAGAGGTTTCACATCCAACAACAAGCCCTCTTTTAATTTGGCCAAGTTCAATCATATTGGCTAGAATAAAAAAACCATTGAGAAAGCCAAGGCAGGCATTGGAGATATCAAAGTTCATGGCTCCTGGAGGTAATCCTAACTTATGATGAACAATGCATGCGGTCGCAGGTTCTAAACACTCCCTTGAAACTGATACATGAAGAAGTGCTTCGATATTTTCTGGTTTTAAGTTTGCTTCTCTTAAAGCATTTTGGGAAGCTTGAGCGCTTTGGTCACTAATAAGAATGGGCTTATCCCAAACTCGGCGCTCGCGAATTCCCGTAAATATCTCAAAAAAACCAGAAGGAAGACTCAATTTTTTAATAATAGGATCTAATCGTTTTTCGATTTCAGAAGAGGTAAGAATTTTTTCTGGTAAAACATAACCCCAAGCTTCGAGGTAAACTTTGGAGTATTGCATTAAGCTTAAGTATATCATAATGTTTAAAATTGACAGCAGGTGATTAAAAACATGGAAGTTATTCAAAAAATTCAAAGTGAAATTGAAAATCGGAACCTTCTAGAAAAAGGAGAAAAGATTATCTTAGGTGTTTCTGGAGGGGTTGATTCTTCAGTGCTTCTAGACATTTTAGTTAAAATTGGAGATGATGACATTGTAGTAGCTCATATGGATCATGGGTTAAGAGAAACATCCAATGAAGATCTACAATTCGTTGCTAAAAAGGCTGCATATTATAATTCAAAATTTGAATCCTATAAATGTGATATCCAAGAATTAGCTAGACAAAATAAAGTATCACTTGAAGAAATGGGGCGGCTTATTCGTTACCGTTTTTTTAAAGATTTAGCAAAAAAATATCAAGCCACAAAGATTGTAACTGCTCACACAGCCAGCGACCAGGTTGAAACAGTGATCCTAAATCTCATGAGGGGAGGGGGAGTGCGAGGTTATCAGGGAATTCCTTGGAAAAGAAAGCTTACACAGAATGAAGGCTTTTTCTTAGTACGCCCTATGCTTTCTACTTGGAAAAGTGAAATTATTTCTTATGCCGAGAAATATAAGATCAGTTTTCGAGAAGATGAAACAAATAAAGACTTCCATTTTTTAAGAAATAAAATTCGCCATACTTTATTACCAAGGCTCTCCCCTCGTCTTTGCGAGGGGCGTAGCCCCGTGGCAATCTCAAATTTTGAAGAGAAACTTTGGACTTTGTCGCAAAGGGCCACTTTTTTAGAAACAAAACTTCAAAGAAAAGTAGAGGATCTATTTTTGAAATTAGTTAAGTCTGAGAAGAACGCTTTTACAATTTCTCTTGATCATTTGCGAAAATTATCCCCACTTTTTCAATATCGCTTGATAGAACGCATGATCGCTCAAAAAAAAGAAACTCATTTTATTTTATCTAGAAATTATTTTGAAAGAATTCAAAAATTAATGAAGTCACAAAGAGCGCATGCTTATTTATCTGTCATTGACGGAAAACGGAAAGTTTATCTCCTCAAAGAATATGACCGTATTTTGGTATCCGATAAAAACCTTTTTGAGAGAAAAACGTTTTCTTATACATGGGATCTATCAAAAACTCTTCACATTCCAGAGATAGGATATTCTCTTCACGCAAACTATAACAAAATGGACAAGAGCTACTTTAAAAACAAAAATAAAAACCTAGCCTACCTTGATGCGGATCGAATGGGTGCTTATGTAAAAGTAAGGAGTTTTATAAATGGAGATCGCTTTATACCTTTAGGAATGAAAAAAGAGAGAAAATTAAAGGATTTTTTTATAGATTTAAAAATTCCACTCCACTTGAGGAGAAAAATGCCTATTTTAGAGGCAGAAAATGGGCACATTGCATGGGTTTGCAGAGAAAGAGTTTCCGAGGATTTCAAACTAGGGTCTAAAACAAAAAAAGTCTTATGTTTTGAAATAAAAACTATTGATTAGGAAATTTATGTATGTTATCATAAGTATTAGTATTTTCTATGATTTTTGTCTCAAGAGTTGGCAGGGGGGAGTCGATTGAAACAATCTCATAAAACCATTGCAGGATGGGTTATACTGCTTTTAATGGCCGCTTGGCTCTTTAAGTTTTGGAGTATACCTACCAAAAATGAAAAATGGGTTACTTACACTGAATTTGTGGAAATCCTACGGCAAGGAAAGGCAGCTAAAGTTATCTACAAAAAAGGGAATCAAAAGATTTTTGGAGAATACACAGAAAAAACACCCGAGGGCGCCCCAACATACTTCCGCCTTGAAGGCTCTGAAGATGGAAAAAATGAGGAAAAGCTTGCTCAAGAATATAAAGTAGCCTTTGATTATCAAGAGGCGGATAAATCAGCTGCATGGTGGTCACTTCTCGTTAACTGGTTGCCATTAGTTCTTATATTTGGATTTTTCTTATTTTTCATGCGCCAGCTCCAAGTAGGTGGTGGCAAAGCGCTTGCATTTGGGAAAAGCCGTGCCAAACTCATGACTGAGCAAAAACACCGACTTACTTTTAAAGATGTTGCAGGTGTTGATGTTGTTTATTTCCTGAAAGACAATCAGATCG
>CAYJUJ010000106.1:0-5999 GCA_964373325.1 uncultured bacterium | reverse complement strand
ATTTACAAAACCGTTCACATCGACCCGCTTCAACGCGGGTACCCCGCGGGCATGGCTTTTTGCGAAGCAAAAAGAGCGAGTTCGAGAGGGAGCGCAAATCGCACGCTGGGCGATTTGACGCGTGTTTTGGAAATAATGACTCGGACCCTTTCAGGACCCGCCATTCATCGCAATAATCTTTAAAAATATGCAATTAGGATCACTCACATTAGACAACAATTTATCGCTAGCGCCATTGGCTGGCATTACAGATCTCATTTTTAGAGTTTATGCCAAACGTTATGGATGTGGTTTGGTTTTTAGTGAGATGGTCAATTCCAACTCTGTACTACAAGGGGGTGTCAAAACACTAAAAAAAATGGACCTGGATAATGAAGAACACCCTGTTGGAATTCAGTTGGCCGGTGATAATCCAGAAGTGATGAGTGAAGCCGCTAAAATGGCTTATGATGCTGGGGCAAAAATTCTTAATATCAACATGGGATGCCCTGCAAAAGTTGTAACCCGTGAACAAGCTGGGTGCGCTCTTATGAAAAGCCCACTTTTAGTTCGAGATATTATTCGCACCGTTTATAAAGCAACACCTCTTCCTTTAACTCTCAAAATTCGATTGGGCTGGGATGATCAATCCATGAATTACATTGAAATTGCAAAAATAGCAGAGGAAGAAGGATGTGTTGGTATTATCATGCATGCACGAACAAGAATGGATATGTTTCGTGGCCATGCTCGTTGGAAAGAAATTAAAACTTTGAAAGGGAGCGTTTCAATTCCTGTGATTGGTAATGGTGATGTCACAAATTTTGAAAAGGCAAAAACGATGCTTGAAGAAACAGGTTGTGATGGGGTTATGATTGGACGAGGAGCCCTTGGGCGCCCTTGGATTTTTAAACAAATTCTTCAGGCGAAAATCGGTGAGCCTATTTGGAATCCAACCCGGGAAGATATTAAAAATCATATCTTAGATCATCTAAAACTTTCTATAGAACGTCACGGATTACAAAGAGGAATTATTCTTATGAGAAAACATTTTGCCTGGTACAGCCAAGGGCTACCTAATAGTAGCCTCTTTAGAAAAAGCATTCAGACGCTGACTGATATGAACCAGATTCACGATACCATTAACCAATTCTTTAATTGATTTCAAAACTATTTCCATCTAAAGTATCTTCATATGTTTTATGAGGATGTATTTAGAGCTCTACAAAAAGAAAAAATAGAATACGTTATTGTAGGAGGATTGGCAGTTGCTCTTCACGGGGTAGTCAGGTTAACAGCTGATCTAGACGTGGCTATAGCATTAGATGAAAAAAACATATTAAAGTTTGTATCTCTCCTTACAAAATTAAAATTTAAACCTAAAGTACCTGTAAAACCCGAAGATTTTGCTGACCCCCAAAAAAGAAAGAATTGGATTCAAAAAAAACATATGAAGGTATTCTCTTTTTATCACCATCAAGATACCTTTAAAATGATTGATGTTTTTGTAAAAGAATACATCCCTTTTAAAAAGCTTTATAATGATAGGAAAACTATCATAATAGAAAATGGTCTAAAAATACCTATCTGCTCTGTTAAACATCTGGTACAATTAAAGGAGAAAGCGGGGCGCCCTCAAGACCTTGCAGATATTGCAGCTCTTAAGAGGCTAAGATCATGAAAAAAAAATTTAGCTTCAAATTAAGTTCAGAAAAAATAAAAGAATTCAAACATTTAACTGCTAAACAGAAATTAAAGTGGTTAGAAGAAGCAAATCTGTTTCTTCAAAAAGCCCTGACACAAAAACAGAAAAAAAAATGGGCTGAGCTAAGAGAGGGTCACTTTTAATCTCTAAACTCCCCTGTAATAAGTCTGGCGCCGCGACCGCGTGTAAAATAATTCCATGCCCACTGAATAAAAACCAAAACTCTATTTTCAAAAGCAACAATATACATTAAGTGTACAAAGAGCCATAAAAGCCATGCAAAATAACCAGAAAACTTTAATCCACCAATGTGGGCAACAGCAGCTGCTCTTCCAATCACAGCAAGTTTACCAAAGTCTCTATAATGAAAACTCTCAGTCATTCTCGTTTCATTTTTGATAAGATGCGCTACATATTGTCCTTGTTGCATCGCTACGGGTGCTACCCCTGGTAACATCACCCCTTTTTCATCCTTAAAATGAGCCAGATCACCTATGACAAAAATATTGGAATAGTTTTTTAAAGAACAATTCTTTTCTACAACTACCCGCCCTGCTCGATCAAGTTCTGCCTTGGTTTTTTGGTGTAAAACATGACCCAGTGGAGAAGCCTCTACTCCCGCTGCCCAGAAAATATTTGGAGTTTTAATCTTTATATTTTCATTGCCTTTTTTATAAAGAACCCCTTCTCCATTGATCTCGGTAACTAATGCATTTGTAATAACTTCAACTCCTAGTGTTTGAAGTGCATACCTTGCCTTTTCTGAAAGCTCTGAAGGATAAGGAGGTAACACCCGCTCTACCCCTTCTAAGAGAATCACTTTTGCTTCTCTTGACTGATATCGTCTAAAATCTTCTTTTAAAGTTTGCCTTGCTAGTTCACCAATAGTGCCAGATAATTCAACCCCAGTTGGCCCTCCTCCCACAACAACAAATGTCAGTAACTCTTTTCTTTTATCTCTATTTTCTTCAAGTTCTGCTTTTTCAAAGGAAAGTAAAATACGACTCCGAATAGAAGTTGCATCTTCAATGGTTTTTAATCCTGGGGCATATTTCTCCCATTCTTTGTGTCCAAAATAGTGATGACTTACTCCTGTAGCCACAATCAACGAATCATAAAAGTAGTGATGTCCATCCTTTAAAATAACTTTTTTGTTTTCTGGATCAAGATCAGAAACCTCTCCCAATAAAACCTGCACATTTTTTTGGTCTTTTAAAATAGAGCGCAAAGGAGAAGAAATATTAGCTGGAGAAATCCCCCCTGTCGCTACCTGGTAAAGAAGAGGCTGAAAGAGATGAAAGTTGCGTTTATCAATGAGGGTTATATCAATAGGCTCTTGTCTTAAGGCCTTTGCTGCACAAAGACCACCAAAACCTCCCCCAATAATGACAACTTGATGTTTGTTCACTATAGACATATTACCATGAAAAAACTTATTTTAGCTTCAGAATCTCAAAGAAGAAAAGAACTCCTCAAAGAGCATGGCTTTCAATTTGAAGTTATTCCAAGTGATATTGAAGAAGTTTTTGATCTAAAACTTTCACCCGAAGAGAATACTCTAAAAATTGCGCGTGAAAAAGCACAAGCTGTGGCTTTAAAAGCAAAGGGGGTTATTTTATCGGCCGACACTATGGTTGTTTTAAACCACCACCTTCTTGGAAAACCAAAAAACAAAACTCATGCAAAAAAAATGTTAAAACTTCTTTCTGGAAAAGCCCACCGAGTGATAACAGCCTTTGTCATTTACGACACAGAAATAAAAAAAGAATATTCCAAAATAGTTATAACCAAAGTCACTTTTAAAAAGCTTCTTCCCCAAGATATAGAAAAATATGTGGAAACCAACTCGCCCTATGACAAGGCGGGTTCTTATGCCGTTCAAGAAATTGGCGACAAATTCATAGAAAAAATAAACGGTTCTTTGACCAACATTATTGGGCTCCCTCTTGATGAAGTTATAGAGGGATTAAAAAAATATGGAATTCTGCCGTCATCCCCGCACTAAATTGGAAGCGGGGATCCATACCTTTAATCACCTTTGTTCAAATCACAACCAAAATTTCGCGTGCGACTGTCATAGAATTCTGAAACAAATGTTAATACCTGGCGATTTTTAGCCCCAAAAGTGCCTGGCACTTTTGGGACAATTTACGGCATAAGATGCCTCTTTTCGCCTTTGACTTGCCGCATTAAAAGTACTACTAGTCAGTCATTCCAATATCTTAGCTAAAATAACTTTTGGCACGAGGGTTGCAGTTGAGACTATCGTCATCGCGAGGATCGCTCGCAATGACAAAAAACAAGGAGGATTTTTATGAAAACGTTTAAAAAGTTATTACTGATTGCAGGTGCAAGTATTGTGTTAATCAGTTGTTCTAACAAAGATTCTGGAGAGGGAGTGCAAACAACCGCTCTCACACCACAAGCTCAAGAATTAAATAATTTTCTAGGAAAGGAAATAACCGAAGCTCTTACTATGGAAGATCTCTCTAAATTAGAAGCTGATATTGAAAATTATGCGCAATTAGATGTGGATACAGATGAAAAAGTTGAAATTGCAAAAAGGAATATTCATGATCATATCAACAAATGGAAAGCTTATCTTCTTACAAGTAATGATAAGGATATGATTAATAAGTATAATCAACTTATTATGCGTGGCATGGAAGCCAAGGCTCTTAGCCGCCCATGGCTGTGGCTTAATGAATCCATTCCTCTCTTGGATCATAAAGAAGCTTTACACTTAATTGTGGGATATGAGGGTATGGATGTTAGCATTCCTCAATTATTCGCTAAAGAAGCTTATAAGAAAACAGGATTTGTACCTGTAGAAAAAACCTTAGAAGAGGGATTAAAAGACTTTACAAATATTTACCAAGCAAGAGGCCATATAGTGCTTATGGAAAATGAGTTTTGTGCAAGGAAACAGCATTATGGTGATAAATGTAATCCAGCATTTAAAGAGCTCTATGATTTAGCTAACACTCTTCAAAATGAAGAACAAACTCAAATTTTTGAAGAACTTGTAGAATCAGGTGAAACAAACATCCAAATTTATCAAAATAGACTAGCAGGTAAAAGAAGCGTAACAGTGGATACTTAATAAGAGTAATTAAGTTCTAAGTCAAAAAAAGAGACAGTCTTCTTGCGAGACTGTCTCTTTTTTTATTGAACCTGGCGAAAATTTGATATCTCCTTAAAACGAAGATAGAATGTTACCCAAGATTTGAGATAACTCAATGCCAGTATTAGTCCATTCATCAATCTCTTCTCGGTTTATGAATGGCGATTCAATGCCGTATTGACTTTGATTTCTAAGATCCTTCAAAATCTCAACTGTAGAAATAAATTTCCCGAGTTTATTTTTATAGATCTCTTTAACGTACAGTATTGTGCAATAATGAGAACGTTCTTTTACACCATCTTTATAGAGCAATGCTTTAAACATATGAAAGTAAGCCTGGTACAATCGTTGTTCAGCTACTTCGATGAACTCAGCCTCCACTAAAACGTTGATTTCTTTCAGTATGTCTACTCCTCTTTTCAAAGATTTCTTTGCTAAAGCCAAATCTGGGTTAATTCGTTTTAATTGCCCCTTTTCAAAACATTCTTTAAGCGACATTAAAAACCTCTAGGTGTTGTGTTATCGATTGAAGCTTCAATCGATAAAAAAACTCGGGATCGTTATTCCTCATATTCTTTAGATATGTTTTATCTAAATATACCAGATTAACTTGTCTTTTAAATTCATCCCCAAGTTTGTCGGCTATTTCTCGTATTTTTCTGCGATCCTGTTTTTCAATATATGCCCATAAATCAATGTCTGAATTCTCATCAAATGTTCCCAAGGCAAAGCTACCATAGATACCACACGGGGTTAATTTACAAAGATTTTTCCAATATTTCGATTTTTTTAGTTTTTCAGCTAAAATAGCTTTTCGGTAAGCAATAATTTCAAAAGACTCTGTGTTAAGAGAGTAGAATACTCTTTTTAAGTCTCCTTTTTTGCGCACAACCATTCCTTTTTCAAGTAACCATAACAACCATTTTTGAGCCTGAGAAGGAGAGATAGAAAGTTTTCTTGCTATTTCATTTGGGTAACTTGAGCCCTTACCTAACAGGTCAACAATTTGAAGCTGAGTTTTCATATTATTCTAATAAATAATGGAATGATTCATTCTTATATTAGAATATATCATTCTTTTTTTAGAATGTACATGCTAGGTGGAAGAGTCGAACTACGAGCACTTAACCAACATGATTGGGCTCCCTCTTGATGAAGTTATAGAGGGATTAAAAAAATATGGAATTCTGC
>CAYJUJ010000105.1:1164-6011 GCA_964373325.1 uncultured bacterium | reverse complement strand
TTTAATGATGAGCCCTTGAGATGGGGGCACAAGAAGTCTTTTTTTAGGTGGTGCGGCTATATATTTAAGAGAATAAAAAGCTTTATTATTTTTTTCGATCAATGTTTTATTATCAAAACGACCGGCTGCCACAAATATCATATTTGTAGGAACGTACCACTTTTTGTGAAAATGAAATAATTGATTCCTATTTAAGGATTGAATTGTTTTTTCTGTTCCAAGAATTGGTTTTCGGTAAGGGTGTTTTTTAAAAATCGTTCGGAAAAGGAGCTCTGAAGACACTTCTTGAGGGTTGTCTTGAGATCTTTTCATTTCTTCATAGACAACTAATTTTTCATTTTCAATTTCAACAGGATCAAAAATAGGGTTGATGACGGCATCAGCTAAAATGTCGAGGGCAGTGTCACAGTATCTAGAGGAAATTGTAATATGATAGACAGTGTGATCAAAGCTTGTATAGGCGTTGATTTCACCTCCCTTTTCTTCAACCTCGCGAGCGATTTCTCCCACATTTCTTTTTTTGGTGCCTTTAAAAAGCATGTGTTCAAAAAAATGTGCAGTTCCTTCTTCTCCAGCTAGTTCATCAGCACTACCCACTTTAACCCACACTTGGAGAGAGATAACTGGGGTGGAATCTAGTTTTTCAGTTACAACAGTAAGTCCATTTTTAAGAACGGTATGCATAAAGAATAGAGTATCATCAGTCTTGATCTTTGTGCAGTGCTTTGTTAGATTGCCCATATGGCTCAGAAATCAAAGATTAATAAAGGAATGCGGGCTGTAAAAAAAAACAAAAAGGCTGATCCTGACAAAATAAAAAAAATCAAAAAGGCAGTTTCAGAGGGAACCTATAAGATTGACCCGGAAGAATTAGCTGAAAAGATCATTCAACTTCATTTGAGACATAAATGAAAGTTCGAGAAGTTTTAGAGGAAAATGAGATAAAAATCTTATCTTCTAGGGCTTGTTTGAGTACCCAAACGAAAGGTAGAAAACGAGAAGAAGAGCCTTGTCCTTTACGCACTAGTTTTCAAAAGGATCGAGATAAAATCATTCACTCTAAGGCTTTTAGGAGGCTTCGAGGAAAAACCCAAGTGTTTATTGCACCAGAGGGAGATCATTACCGGACAAGACTGACTCACACTTTGGAAGTAACCCAAATTGCAAGAACTATAGCTAGGGCCCTACATTTAAATGAATCTTTAACAGAGGCTATTGGCTTGGGACACGACTTAGGACATACCCCTTTTGGTCATGCTGGAGAAGATACTCTTGGTAAGCTTGTGCCTTCCGGCTTTCGTCATGAGAGGCATGGTGTTCGAATTGTTGATGTTATTGAAGATCTTAATTTAACGTGGGAAGTAAAAGAGGGCATTCTTAAGCATTCTAAGGGCAAAGGACCTCTTTTATCTGAAGATAGTCGTTATAAAGCTCAGACCTTAGAAGGACAAGTTGTTCGGATAGCGGATATTATTGCCTACTTAAATCATGATATTGATGATGCTATGAGAGCGGGTGTTTTAACGCAGTCAAAGCTTCCGAAAGATTTAATCCAGTTTTTGGGTAAAACAGCTTCAGAAAGGATTACAACTATGATTACTGATATTGTTCAAGAAACAAGTAAACATGGAAAAAAAACATTATCGGTGAGCCAGAATATATTAGATGCGGTGGATCAACTTCGAGCTTTTATGTTTGAAAATGTTTATGAAAACTCTAGTGTGAAGAAAGAAACTATCAAAGCCTGTCGGATGTTAGAAGGGCTGTATGGTTTTTATTTTAAGAATGAAGAAATTTTGATTCATGAAGCTACTTATTTTAGTAATGAGAAGAATGATAAAGAAAGACTTTTATGTGATTATATTGCAGGCATGACCGATAATTATGCAATCAACAAATATAAAGAATATTTTTTTCCAAAGATTGTTGCATCTTATCCTGGAATAGGATAGCATTTTCTTGGTATCATTAAACTTTCGTACATTAAACTTGTGAGTTAAGGAAAATAGAAAAGGAGGAAACGTTATGTGTTCAAGAACTAAGTTGTTGTTTGGGATGTTGGTTTTTGTGTTTGTTTGTACGCTGTCTGTTCATGCTGCCAAGGAGGTTGCTGCTGCAAAGTCTGCTACTAAAACAGCAGGTGGAATGCAGGGAGATTTTGGAGTAGGTGCTCAGCTTGGGGTATTATCAGGTGCCACAGCTGAATGGTTTGCATCAGAGTATTTTAGTCTCCAAGGAGTAGTTGGTTATGATTTTGCTGATTCCGGTCTCGGTGTTTCTGGAGATGCACTTTATCATTTTAAAGATGCTCTAAAGCCCAATGTATCCAAGGGTGATCTCTCCTTTTATGCTGGCCTTGGTGTGAAGCAAACCTTTGGAAACAGAAATCGTGATAATACCAAAATTCGTGTTCCTCTTGGAGCAGATTACTTTTTCGAGGGAGCTAACAAATGGCAAGCTTATGGAGAACTAGTTCCTGAGTGGAAAGTAACAAATAATTCTGGTTTTGATTTTGAAGGTGCTGTCGGCACACGATATTTCTTTAACTGACGGTCATAAGTTACAAAAAAAAGAGACAGTCTCCCTTCGGGAGACTGTCTCTTTTTTATTTCTTTGGAAGAAGTCCTAAAACCTTGTTAATTTTCTCTGCTAGTGGATCAAGCTTATCTTTTTTTCTGAAGTGAATTCGAACACTGTAATCACCTTCTGCAATCCTATCCAAATCTTTTTCTAAGCGATAAATTGGACCTGCCAGGCGGTGAGAGACAAGAATGGCAGATATAAAAAGAAGAATAAGAAGGGTAGGAATACCCAATGCTAAAATATAGTTTAGTTTTATAATCACTGGTTTTAAAGTTTGAACGACGGCTTCAGGAATCATAATTTGATCAGAGACAAGATAAAAAATAAGGAAATAAAGACATGCGCCTACAAAGAGTGCTGGTATTATCATCATGATGACAGAATGTAAAAGATAGCGTTTTTGTATAGGGCTATCGAGTAAATATTGCCTTCTTTTTTGAAAAGTTTTTTCATTCATGATGCCTTCTCCTATTTTTGTATCCTGCTGCGATTTCATCATAATTAGCAATGGCTTGTCCTTTGTCGTTATCGGTATCGCTCATAAAAGCAATGGCTCCTACTTTTTTATCAGGATACTCACCAAAAGCCTTTTTAAAATCTTCGTAAACATTGCGTTCTTCAACAACCCATTCTTTTGAAGAGTTTTTACGTATGACCATTTGTTTTATGTTTTTGTGGAGTGAACTTGACTGAATAGTTCCAGGCTCTAATTTGTTATCCCATACATATTCAATACACTGGGATTTAAAAAAAATAGCCGAAGGGAAAATAATATAAACCCTGGCAGCAAAGTCATCAGTATTAGTATTTTTTTTGGGAAACTCTAAAATACGCCACTTCCAACTAATGAAGGGGTAGCTTTTTGCACTATATCTTACTTTATAATAAAGGCCGGAGGCTGCATCAATGCTTTTTGCTAATACGAATTTTTGGCCTTGCTCTTCTGTAATAGTATAAATAACTTTATTTTTAAAAATGTGTTCTTTCCATTCTTGAAGTGAGGCTTCATCATCAAAAGGAAAGTGCGCTTTTGCTTCCCGTTCAGCATCAAGATGAGATAATCCATTTACAGTAAAGATAAATAAACTGATAAGTAAAATTTTTCTATACATATTTTTATTCTTATGGGAAAAATCCTCTCCACAGCATGGCTCTAGCTAACTTTTGAATTCCAGCAATATAAGAAGCTGTTCTCATATCTGTTTTTTGCTCTTCAGCTGTGCGAATCACATTCCTAAATGTTTCACTCATGATGTTCCATAAGCGATTATTAACTTCTTTTTCTGTCCAGAAAAGCTTTTGAATTCCTTGAACCCATTCAAAATAAGAAACAGTGACCCCCCCAGCATTAGCAACAATATCTGGGATTAAAAATATATTTTTTTCGTTAAGAATATTGTCACCTGGAATAGTGGTAGGGCCGTTAGCGCCTTCTGCTACGATTTTACATTTAATTTTATCAGCATTTTTTTCTGTAATTTGATGGCTGACAGCTGCTGGAATAAGAATATCGCAAGGCAATTCCAGAAGCTCTTCATTTGTTACAAAGTCACCATCTTTAAAATCTTTCAAATGATTTTTAGCCTTCATAAAGTCATTTAATTTTTCAAGGTTAATTCCTTTTTTATTGTAAACGCCCCCATCAACGTCACTCACTCCAACGATACGGCAGCCAATTTTTTCAAGTTTTCGAGCTGCAGAGGCACCTACTTTTCCAAAGCCTTGTACAACAACACGTGTTTCTTCATCTAACGACATGTCAAGGTATTTAGCTGCTTCCATAATGGTGTAAACAACACCCCGCCCTGTGGCATCTGTTCGTCCCAAAGAACCCCCAATTTCAATGGGTTTTCCGGTAACAACGTCTGGTATGGCATAGCCAGCTACTTGACTATAAGTATCCATCATCCAGGCCATTGTTTGTTCATCTGTACCAATGTCAGGAGCTGGAACGTCTCTAGTTGGACCTATAATGGGAGCTATTTCAGCTGTGAACCTTCGAGTGAGTCTTTGCAGTTCGTTACGACTCATTTTTGTGGGATCGCATCTGACCCCACCCTTAGCCCCCCCAAGAGGAAGGCCTACAACGGCACATTTAAATGTCATAAGCATGGCAAGAGCCGTTGTTTCGCTCAAAGTAACTTCAGGATGATAACGAATTCCACCTTTAGAGGGGCCAAGAGTCATATTATGCTGTACTCTGTAACCTATAAAGGTTTTGATGCTATTATCATCTAGGCGTATTGGAACACTCACTACAAGAG
>CAYJUJ010000105.1:0-1154 GCA_964373325.1 uncultured bacterium | reverse complement strand
CAAGAGCTCTTTTAGGCCATTTAAGCCGCTCAACAATATTAGGATCCAACTTTATTTTACTGGCAGCGTTTTGAAAGAGCTCGGTTGTATTTTTAAAAAGATCAGACTCTTCCCATTCAGAAATATCTAATTTTAAATTTGAAGGAACCATTTTTCACTCCACCTTTCTTATCGGTAGAAAAATATACGAACTTGATACTTTTGTCATGTAGGATAGGGATAAGGTGGTGTTCCAAAAGTGACACTACCGTGTCATCCCGGAAGCACTACTGTGCTATCCGGGATCCAGCATTTATATAGTTGTTGTCTTAGCCGAAGAAATTTTAACATGGGTGTTTTCAATAGCTAAGCCAATGTCCCTTGAAAGAGGGCTTAAGAGCTCTAGAACTGAATTAGGGTAGGGTTCAGTCGAGTTGAAGTTTATTTTTCTATTTTTAAGTGCAGTCTTTTTGTTAGTTTTTCCGCAATTTTTTTAATGTATTCAAAAGAGATCAAAATAACAAAGGAAGCACAAAAAGTATTAAATATGAAAACCCAACGCGATTCTTGAACCCAAAAAACAAGAACAAGATAGATTAGGGTTAAAAGAAAAGAAATAATCACAAAGAGAACACATTGTGCCAAAAATTCTTCTATGTCCAGTGGCCTTTCCTTGGTAATGGCCTGGTATAGAAAATAAAGATAAACAAGAAGGAGAACGTTTCCAAGGGTTGGAAATGGAATTCCTGCCTTTGAAAGAAAATCCCCTATGATTGTTCCAAGAACAACTGAGCTCCCCACAAAAAGATATTT
Source organism: uncultured bacterium (assembly GCA_964373325.1). Classification (GTDB taxonomy): domain Bacteria; phylum Bdellovibrionota; class JACOXK01; order JACOXK01; family JACOXK01; genus CAYJUJ01. The sequence goes on along the minus strand of CAYJUJ010000105.1, from coordinate 362 downwards.
CATGCGTGTATATTCGCTAGCCCCCTTTGATTTTTTAAGATTTTGAAAGATAAAATAGAGTACAGAGGAAAAACCAACTCCTAGATATATGAAGCCAATATGTGTGAAAGTTTTAAGCAGCTCAGTAGATGCAAAACAGCTGAGCGTTAAAAAAACACCAATCAGATAATACATTCCTAAATTTCTTTTAACCTCTACACTTTGTACCTTTAAGAACAAAATATTAAAGTAAAGACAAGCAGGGCCTAAAAGAATGGTACTTAAGAGATAAATTCTATCCCAAAAAATATGTGTTGTTAGAGAGGATAGAAAAAAAGAAAATTCCCAGATAAAAATAATAAGGCAAAAAGAAATAAAACATA
>CAYJUJ010000104.1:0-6014 GCA_964373325.1 uncultured bacterium | reverse complement strand
GACATGATTGTTCCCACTTCAAATGTTCCCAAAAGAAAACTTTCACATGTCTGCCTCTATAGGGTCAAATCTGATATTTATAAAATGGATTAAACTCTTATTCGTAATATTCCTATCACTAAGCTGGAAAGGACTTTGGTTGATTTAATGCGCAGCGGAGAGCCTCTTTCAATAGTGTTTGCCATCGTCAGGAAAATACAGCATATGAAACTCGATCTTGATTTTGTGCAGTTAGAAAAATTGGCTAAAGTCTTTCGTATAAAAGCAAAAATGAATTTGCTTTTACAAGTCCTCCCCAGAGGACATCTCCAAATTCCGTAAAGCGTCTTAACCTACCTCAAATAGACTCTAAGAATTTATTACGAATATCATTAATTTCATAAACGCTCATAGATTGTACTGTGTCTCAGTCATCCCCCGGCTTGACCGGGGGATCTAGGCTTTAAAACATGCTGAAGTTGATGTTTTGGGCGAAGACTAAAGTGGGTTGAAGTAGATGTTTTTATGTCCCATACTTTTTTGCATACTCTTTAAGAACTTCTCGCATGAGGCGCTGATATTTGCTGTCAGATTTTTCAGCCTTCTTTCTAAAGAAATCTAAAGTATTCTGTTCTACATCAATGGTAATTTTCTTTGTTTTAAAACTCTCTGCAAGTTTCTCTGGAGAAGGTAAGTCATCTTTTATAAAAGTTAATTTCCCATAAGGTCTATCCGAATCAAATTTTGTTGTTCTTTTCATATATTTGTCTTTCCTTTCGCCAAGCTCCAGCTCCAATGATTCTAATTCGACCAGGCCTAGCATATCGAACAGCTAAAATATCATCTTCTACTTTTCCAAGACAAAAGAACCTATGCTCCCTTGATGTATGTTTTTCATCTGTAAAAATAACCCGTTTTGGATCCAAAAATGCTTTGGCTCCTGTTTCAAAATCATATCCATGTTTTTCAATATTCTTCTTTTCTTTCTCCTCATCCCACTCAAAATCCCCAAAGATAACTGTTTTACCCATGATCTATAAATATAATACTACATATAATCATATTTATCAATAGGCTCCATCTAGAGACCTTCACAATAGGAGAAAATTTGCTACCTGAACAATTCTTGTTCAGTAGTGTCTAAAAAATCATGGGTATTTTAGAGAGCGTAAATCTTTAAATAAATCATAACTTATTGATTTTAATAGTGTTTATATTTTTTTGATTTGGCACATGTATTACTTAATTATTGAGTGTTTTCAAGGTACGAAAACAAACGTCAATTTTTCTAAAGGTTGGTGTTTTGAGCGAAGACTAAAATGGGTTGTAATCGGTGGTTTTTTATCAATCTATGTTAAAGTCAATTCAAGAAAATGGATGATTTTACCGATAAGAAGTCATTAATATGCGGTATTTTAAACTCACAAATTTAGCTAATTTTATTCTGGTTTTTAGCTTAATTTTCACATTTCATCATTTTTCATCGGCTGACATTTTTGTTCCAACTCAATTACAAATCGACTCTTTGATATCTGAGGGGGATCAATTCGCCAAAAATGGGGAATTTCTGAGAGCGTGGAACCGCTACAAAACTCTACTGACCTACAACGACATTGGTCGTATCGTTACAGAAACTAAACCTGGATATTACATAATGGCTAAAAAAATAATTTTAAAAAAAATGGCGGAAATTTTAGAAAGACAGGATATGCCTCCCGAAATTAGGTTGGAAATGGAAGTTTTCTTTAGCAACTTTAATTTTTCCCATTTTTTAGATGGCAATGAGGAAACAAGAAATGCACTGATAGAAAAGGTACGACCTTATTTATCATCCCAAGAAGGTTTTAAGTTTTTCGACGATGCTGGTTCCATATATTTTGAAAATGGGAATTGTGAAAAAGCTGTTTCTTTGTGGGAAGAAGCTAAAGATATCTCTTTAGGATATAAAAGTTTAGGTAGAAAAGAAAAAATGACTTTTTCTGCAAAACTTGGATTTTGCTATAGGCAGCTTGGATGGCATGATCAGCTCAGGGCGCTTTTTGAAGAAAATCCACAGTTAACACAACTAGAAGGAAAAGAAGTGGTGGATGGATTTGAAAGAATTTCAGAATTGTTAAGAAGTCTTAATAGATATTCAGAAACCTGCCCATCTGTTTCTGTCTCTCAGTCAGACAGAGAGACAGTGGAACGTCTTTACTTTCACAATGAACTTTGCTTATCTGGAAAAGTTCATTGGTGCTTTGGAAAAGAAAACCATTCATTTCTTTCAAGTCCACTTATTTTAAACAATGCTGTATATATTGTTGCCGTTAACCAGAGTGAGGACCTCATGCTTTTTACTCTAAATAAGGAGACAGGAGAGCTTTTAACTGAACAAATTATTGCTTCAAAAAATGGTTTACCATGGCTTTCTCCTGTTTATCCTACGCTTCCATATAAACTTTTTTTAAAAAATGGACGAGTCCAACTTACCACAGAAGCTGGACATCATGAATTTAATTTGGATGGAACTATTAACTTGACTATCGATCTAACATCTAATGCTGTGTCTGAAGGTACAAAGTATTTCTATTATACAGGAGCACTGAACCCTGATTATAAGAGCAAACTTTTTTCATTTGATCTATATGGCAAGGCCTCGACCGATCCCAATGCTGCTAGAGCGCTGGTAATATATGGCGAAGCAGCAGTTCCTTACTTGATTAAAGAACTTTCTAATGCGGATTCCAAGGTAAGAATCCGTGCGGTCACTTTCCTTGGAAAGTTTGAGGGGGGATTAGCAAACCAGGCCATCCCACACCTTATAAGGAGCGCACTTTTAGATCCTGATCCGACCGTGCGCAGCGAAGCAGAAATGTCTGTTGAATATATCGGAAAGATACCAAAAAAAGTTCTCCCAGATCTTATTACTGAACTTGCGAATGTGGATCCAAATATAAGAAGACGTGCAGCGATTCTCATTGGAAACATGGGAAGTACGGCCAGAGAAGCGCTCCCACAACTTACTCAAGCGCTCTCAGATAGCGATCTAAACGTTCGCAGAGAAGCACAATCAGCAATTGACCGTATACAGTCAGAACCAAAGACACCATAAAAAAACGCACTCCCTTAATTAGTATTTCAATCTTTCTCATATAATTATGCATCAATAACCAACTTTCTAATTGAAACCGACGCTCACGCTTACAACTAGAAGTGCACAGGAGACTTCCTCGCTCCTTCGGGGCTCGAAGTGAAATGTGCCGAAGGCACATTTCATCCTGTTAACCGGCCAATCTTTAGGGTCTAATGTGCTCATGTTGGCAGGGGCATTTTTTCTTTGAAGGAGTAAGGACCCAGGTCTTTTTCAATGAGCTTTAATCTTTTTAAAATGGATCGAAGGCCACTGGGTTGGTGGCTTAAGGTAAAGCGGTTGGTATCCAGCCATCTAATCATGTCTGAGAGAACCACCTTGGGATCAAGCATAATCGTTTCATTCCTAACGTCTAAGGCTTTAATGTTGTAGCGTTCATTTAAATTTTTAAGCGCTTTAAAATACTCGTCATGTAGTTTTTCTTTTGTAACGTCTCCATAAACGAGCGTCATGCGGATATCAGAGTGACCCAGGATCTTCATCAGAGAAACAATGCTCATGCCCCCTGAGAGCATTGACGTGGCATAGGTATGCCTAAGCCTATGGAGCGTAAGCGGGGTATTATATTTTTTTCTAAGATCACCTATGATTCTGTACCAAGCAGAACGGCATCCAGAGTAGCTTGGGAATCTACCGTTACATAAAACAATCAATCTTTTTGGGATTTGATCTGGTTGTATCGATGGAGATGGTAAATCTTGATGTGCTTTATTTCCGCACTCATGGCAGATGGGCTTGCGTTGCTGGGCATAAGCTTGGACATTTTTTAATGTAATGTCTTGGATCTCTTTTATCAGTTGGACGGCCTCTTCTGTTAGCGGTACGAGCCGTTCAGTATTGGTTTTTCCAAGAGGTACTTTTAAACTTTTATAGCCATTGAGCTCTTCATGGATGCAATCCCTTGTAAGGGTTCTCACTTCACCATTTCTAATGCCTGTGTAACGGGATAAAAGAATGGCTCTTGCCATGATGGTATTTGTTTTTTTAAGTCTGGTTATGATTTCTTGATCAAGGTCGGGTGGAAAGGGGCGTGGCAGTTTTTTAGGGCGTCTAGGAAAGTCTCCTTTATAAATGAGCTGTCCTTGTTTTTCGGTTAAAAAGCCATGGTCTGAACACCATCTTAAAAAATATCGAATGGACATGATTCGTAAAAATCGTGTGGGTGATTGATGCCCTTCATTTTTCATCCAGATGAGCCAACGCTCGATATGAGAGCGATTTAAATATTTAAATTCTATTTTTTCTTCATTTAAAAAACGAAACAAACAACGAATGCAACTTTCATGCTGCGCTACAGAACGTGCACTATGCGTTGTATTAATGAGATTTAAAAAATCATACGCTTCAGAAGAAAGCTTAATATTTTTTCTTTTCATGGATTTCTTTTAGCCTTTGTACTGCTTTTTCAAATTCATCTCTGACATAACTCATGTCCAAATTTACATAGTCCATGGTTTGTCTAATGTCTGTGTGACCCATAAGTCGTTTTAATGCTTCAACCGAGATACCTCCGCGCACCATTTCACTTCCAAAGCCATGGCGAAAGCGATGTGGATTGGCTCGACTCACGCCAGATGTTGTTCTTCTGTATCGAAAGAGGCGCCTTAGCCCCTCCCGGGTCATGGGCTTTCCACAACGCTTTCCTTTCAAAATCACAAAGAGTTCTTCGCTCTCACAGAGTTTGGGTCTTTCGTAATAAGCATATTTTTGGATTAATGAAGATACAGTAGGTGGCAAGGGAAGTTTTCTCTCTTTATCACCTTTACCCCACACGCAGATTTGATTTTCAAGCAGATCAATGTCTTTTGTTTTTAATAATAAAACCTCAAGGGATCTTAAACCACATTGCCACATAAGATTTACAATCGCTAAATCCCTGTAACGTTTAATCCCTCGAATAAATGTCGTAACCTCTTCTTGTGTTAATGGATCAATGAGTTTTTTAGGTGTTCTAATATGAAGATTTTTAGAATAGCCTTTTCGCCTTGGAATCATCCCCATCGCCCAGGGATTCACTTTCCCTTTGTAATAGGGATTAGAAGCGGCATATTTATCTCCTGAAGGCAAATCTTGATGAAAGTGAAATCTATAAAAAGCTCCTGCTGTCATGAGCCTTCTATTAATTGTTCTTGCACTTAATTCACGTTCACTTTGAAAGTCGATATATCGATGCAACTTATATTTATCGAGTTCTTTTAAGCTTAAATTTTCTGAGATAAGCCAGTTATAAAAATCAGCTAGATCAAACGCATAGGCTCGAATCGTTCGAAGCGAATACCCTCGTGAGAAAAGCGTTTCTAAAAACTGCTTCACACTTTTATCACCAACGCCACCAGGATTTATCACTTCAAAAAAACTTTTGTTATCTCGATCAACTTTTACAACTTTAAACTCCATGGATCATGGGTTTAGCAAATCAGCTCAATATCGCCTATCGATTCATCTCCGGACACAAACAGAGTTTAACAATTTAAATGTTATCTCAATGACTTACACAATATCGATTCTACTCCGGACATGATCTCCTTCTCCATTTTTTAACTCGAAAATAATATTCTCGATCTCTCTTTCTGATTTCTTCACGATTGTTTTTTCGCCAATCTTGAGTGTTTAAATACCTGAGCTTCTTTGCAGAAATCTTATTGTTCAAATAACGCTTGTGAGCCTTTTTACAGCTTTCATTCCCACACGTTACCTGCCTTCCCCTTAATCTCACATGTGGATAAAACCACTGCTTGCAGTAACTACACTTCCTCCTTGGCATAACTCCCCCTGGGGTGGGAAATTACACCATTGTCTTAATTTCTATTTTTCTATTGTTTATTACCTAGGATTGGCCGGTTATGCTCCTGAACTTTTCCATTTAATAATAAAAACTTCACCCTCACCCTGCCCCTCTCCC
>CAYJUJ010000103.1:0-6081 GCA_964373325.1 uncultured bacterium | reverse complement strand
CCAAATCATTCTTGTGCCCGCAATCGCAGGTGGAAGTGATTTTAGTTCAGAAGAACTCAATCGATACAGCCGCCACTTTGCTATTCCTGAGTTTAACTTGGAAGGTCAAAAAAAATTAAAACGGGCTCACGTTTTAGTTGTAGGAGCTGGAGGATTGGGCTGTCCAATACTTCAATATTTAGCAGCAGCGGGTGTAGGAACAATTGGCATCGTTGATCACGATGTGGTTGATGAAAGTAATCTTCAAAGACAAGTTCTTTTTGATGTCGGGGACATTGGTAAATCCAAAGTTGAAGTTGCAAAGAAAAAACTTTTAGCCATGAATCCCCACATTCAGATTAATACTTATAACACGAAACTCACTTCAAAAAATGCATTAGAAATCATACGGGATTATGACATTGTTGCTGATGGTACAGACAACTTTCCAACCCGCTACCTCGTTAATGATGCATGTGTTTTGCTAAACCGTCCCAATGTTTATGGTTCTATCTTTCGTTTTGATGGACAAGTTTCTGTTTTTAACTATACCGACAAAAAGGGTATTCAAGGACCCAATTATAGATGTCTTTATCCATCACCTCCACCCCCAGGATTAATTCCCAATTGTGCTGAAGGCGGTGTTTTAGGGGTTTTACCTGGTATCATAGGAAGTTTTCAAGCTAATGAAGTTATTAAAATCATAACAGGTATTGGAACTCCTCTTTCTGGAAAATTAGTCATGTTTGATGCACTTACTTTTCAAATGAGAACACTCACGATTACAAAGGATGATAACAACCCTTTAAATGGAAAAAATCCCACAATAACTGAACCGATCGACTATGAAGAGTTTTGTGGTATCGGACGCGGTGAACCAGAACAAACTCCTATTCAAGAAATCACAGTTCAAAGACTTCGGGAAAAAATGGATAAAAAAGAAGATTTTCAGCTTATCGATGTTAGAGAGGAATACGAATATAAAATTGTCAATTTAGGAGGGGATTTGGTTCCCACTTCAGAAATCGAAAAAAACCCAGAAAATCTTGTCAACCGCATTCAAAAGAATAAAGAGGTTATTATCCATTGTAAAATGGGAGGTCGAAGTGCCAACGCTGTTCATCTTTTGACAAAAAAATATGGCATTAAAAATGTCTACAATCTTAAAGGTGGTATTTCAGCTTATATTGAAGAAATTGATCCATCACTTCCGAAATATTAAAAATAAGTAAAAATACATTTTTTATACCGGAGGGGGGGAGACTTGAACTCCCAAGAGTCTTACGACCCCACTGGTTTTCGAGACCAGCCTCTTACCAGTTAGAGAACCCCTCCATAGCATTACGAACATTATGCAATTTTTCGGCCGCCATCTAGATAAATGACGTCTCCAGTTACGAAATCATTTTTAATGAGGAATAAGATAGCAGAAACCAGTTGATCAGGTGAGCCTATTTTTTTAAGAAGATTATGTTTAGCTGATTCTTTTTCACTGTATCCTTTGGGTAGTAAAAGTGGTCCAGGTGCAACCGCATTAACCCTAATACGAGGAGCTAACTCTTTGGCCATTCCTTTTGTGAGTGCGAGAACGCCAGCTTTACTAACACAATAAGCTAAATATTCCGTCCACATGACGTGCCCACCCACATCTGCAATATGGATAATAAGTCCCCCATTTTTTTGATTCATCAGTTTTACAGCCCTTTGAGAGCAGAAAAAAACAGATTTGAGGTTTATATCTATAAATTGATTCCATTCTTTTTCTGTTGTTTTTAAAAAAGGAGTTTTAAAAAATAGAGCTGCATTGTTGATCAGAATATCTATGCTTCCTAATTCTTTTTTCACACTTTCAAAAAGCTTTTCAATTTCTTCTACTTCTGTAAGGTTTGCTTGAAAGATAGGAATCCTTAATTCTTGAGAAAGAGTTTGTGCTTCTTTTTTTGAAGAGTAGTAATGAACAAAAACCTTAGCTTTTTCTTTTACTAGGGCACGGGTCATAATAGCGCCTAGTCTTCTCGCCCCCCCTGTTATAAGTACTTTTTTATTTTTGAGATTCACAGAGTACTTAGAATCATAAAGGTGTTGTTAAGGCAAGGGTAAAGCTATCTATAAACTTTGGTTTAGCTTTTGAGAGTGTTTTGGAACTCTCATGAAGAGTAGCATTCGTTGTTCTAACATCGTCGATCAGCAGAATTTTTTTATTTTTAATCAGCTCTTTGTAAGCAAGGGAGAAGGCACCTTTTATATTTAAAATTCTTTCTTTTCGAGAGAGAGAAGATTGTGGCGGAATAGTTTTTCTTTTAAAAAGCATGTTTGATAAAACTTTTTTCTTGTAAAGAAAGGCTAATTTTTCTGCTACAAGCTGAGCTTGATTAAATTTTCTTTCTTTAAATCTTACGGAATCTAAAGGAACGGGAATGAAGAAATCATATTCTTTAAAGTTTAAATCAAGAAAGTGTTCAGAAGAAAGGTTAGCAAATTCTTTTGCTAATAATATTTGTTTATTAAATTTATATAAATGTAACATTTCTTTCCAAAGCCCTTCATAGAGAGCAAGGGACCTGCTTTTTCTTATAAAAGATTTTTGATTAAAGCACTTTCCACAAAGTATCTTTTTTTCTAATGGAGAAGATGAAAGTGGAGTGCCACACTGAAAGCAAAAAGGTGGTTTTATGAAAGAGATAGATTGAATACATACAGTGCATAAACTTCTTTCATAGCTTGGTTTTCCACAAGCCATGCAAATAGAAGGGAGTATGAGGTCAAGCCCCCTCATAAGAAGGGTTAAGCTTAAGTTCATAGCAAAAACCGTTTCAAAACACATGCCAACTCAAAAACCATCAGTCGGTTTTCAAAAAACATCTAGTATTTTCTTGAACATTTGTTATAATTAGAGAGTTCGTTGTTGTTGTTCTCACTTTCCTGCTGATCATTTCAAAAAAATTCAAGAAGAAAGGCCAGAGGAGGTACGTTTGTGGTTACAAATCATTGTAAAAGGGTAGGTCTTTGTCTTCTGTTTCTCTCATGTTTAACCATAGGAGGGTGTGGTCAACTAGATCAGCTTTCTAAAACTGCATCGGATATCCAAGGGTTTATAGGAAGCCTTGATTTTGATGAGTTGTCGCGACAAATAACAGCCGTGGTTAATGAGTTAAGAAGTCAATCCAATATGCGAGGCTTGGCATCGGGGGATTTATATTCTTCAGGATATTCTAATGCTTCTTCACCCGTAGATCTTAATCAGTTTTTAAAGTCTCACAATGCTGAGGTCAAAGATCTTGCATATTATTTAGTAAATCAATCGAGGTATGATCCATCTTTTCTATCGCAACTTATGAGTCCGTCCTATTCCAGATTTGGAACGGATTTTGGATATGATGCAGGTTCAGGAATGCTTTATCCCTATTATTATTTGGGGAGGTAAAAATTGGCAGGAAGGCCGTATCATTTTTTAGTAAGAAGTGAGGTTTGAGTAACTTCTTTGGGTTTTTCAATTTCGAGAATGTCTAAAATAGTGGGTGTTATGTTAGAAAGAATACCATTTTCTAATCGAGCCTTCTTCCATTTTTGAGAAACAAAAATGAGTGGTACAGGATTAGTAGTATGGGCTGTGTGAGGTTTTTTAGTGTCGTAATAAATGAGTTGTTCAACATTTCCATGATCTGCTGTGATAAGAGCCATTCCATTTTTTTGGAGGACTTTTTTAAGAATTTGTCCTAGGCACAAGTCGACAACTTCCATGGCTTTAATAGAAGCCTTAAGGTTTCCTGTATGACCAACCATGTCTGGGTTAGCAAAATTAACTACATAAAAGTCGTGTTGATTTTTTTCCAAAGCCTTAAGCACTGCTTCTGTAATGCCTCCTGCACTCATTTCAGGTTTAAGATCATAGGTTGGAACATCTCTAGGAGAATCAATAAGACAGCGCTCCTCTAAATCAAAGGGTTTTTCAACGCCGCAATTAAAAAAATAAGTAACATGAGCATATTTTTCAGTTTCTGCACAGCGAAACTGTTGAATCTTTTTTTCTGAAAGAATTTGGGCTAAAATATGTTCATGCTTTGTTGGTGGAAAAGCAATGGGGAGGGTAAATTTTTTGTCGTATTGAGTAAAACACACAAAAGATGATAGTTTTGGAAATTTATTTTTTTTAAATTCAGAAAAACCTTCTTCTGTAAAAGTGCGTGTTATTTGCCGTGCCCTATCAGGCCTAAAATTAAAGAAAATAATCACGTCCTGGTCGCAGATTCGACCCACTTCATTAAGAAGTACAGGTTTTACAAATTCATCTGTTTCTTTGGCTTCATAAGAATCATGAATAGCTTTTTCAAAAGAAGGCTCTCTTTTACCTTTTCCCTCGGTTAATAATTCATAAGCAAGTTGAATTCGATCCCACCTTCGGTCACGGTCCATTGCATAATAGCGCCCACAAAGGGTGGCTAGGGTGCCTACTCCTAATTCCTTTGTTTTTGTCTCAAGTGCGTTTAAATAACTAAGGCTTCCCGTTGGGGACGTATCTCTTCCATCTAAAAAACAATGGATGAAAACATTTTTTAATTTTTGTTGTTGTGAAAGTTTAAGAAGGGCAAAAAGATGTTCAAGCGAGCTATGAACACCTCCATCGGAGAGAAGCCCCATGAGATGAAGGTTCGAGTTTTTAAGTTTGGCCAGATTTATAGCTTCAATAAGTGTTTGATTTTTAAAAAAATCGCCTTCTTTTATCAAGCGAGAAATGCTGGTCAAATCTTGGTAAATAATTCTACCAGCACCCATATTCATATGCCCTACCTCGGAATTACCGATTTGACCTTTTGGTAACCCTACATTTTCACCGTGGGCTAGAAGTTGGCTTGAGGGATATTCTTTATAAAGTTCATCAAAAGTAGGGGTTTTTGCAAGAGCAACCGCATTTCCCTCTTTTATGGGATTAATACCAAGACCATCAAAAATAATAAGGATCAGAGGAGACTTCATAAGGTTATTTTTTTATTGTTCGGGGAAAGAAATTCGAGGTGCTTCTGACCAAAGCCCTTCCAGATCATAAATATCACGCACATAATCATAAAATATATGCACCACTACAGAGCCAAAGTCGAGTAAAACCCATTTTGCATTTGAATAACCTTCTACTCCTAAGCAGGGATTATTTTTATTCTTAAGAGATTCTTGGATATGGTTCGCTATAGCTTGAACTTGGGGCTCATTGGCGGCACTGCAAATAAGAAAATAATCAGCTAAATCAGTTAATTTTTTAATTTCTAAAACTTTAATATCAAGCGCTTTTTTATCTTTTGCTGCTTGGACACAAAATTCAACGGTTTTCTTTGATTCCTCTAGGTCATTATAAATCGGCATTTTGTTAAGTTGTATAGAGTTTTGTTTTTTCAATGTATTTTTGCACCTCCTTGGGTACTAGGTTTTTTACATTGAGTCCTTGTTTCACATTTTCTCTTACTTGTGAAGCAGAAATGGGAAGCGATTTGATATCAGAATAAAAAATTTTATAACCACTTTGGTGTTGCCATTCTTTATGAGGAATGAGTGTTTTAAAATATTTCTGAAAAAAATCCTTTGGTAGTACTCGATCTAAAAAAGGCATAGGGTGATCGGGTCGTGGTATCACTATGAAATGGGTGTATTCAAATAATTTTGAATATTCGTGCCACTCAGATATTTTTTGAAAAGCATCGATGCCGATAATAAGGTAGAGAGATGTGGAAATTGCTGAAAAGTGTTTAAGAGTTTCAATAGTATAGGAAGGGCCTCCTTTTTTAATTTCAAAGTCGTCTATGTATAAATCATGACTGAATTTTAAGCTCATTTCAAGCATTTTTAAACGGTGCTCGGGAGAGGCTAAGTTTTGATTATCTATTTTGTGAGGAGATACGAAAGCAGGTACAAAAAAGATCTTATCTAAACCGTAAAGTCTTAAAATCTGGTCGGCAATATCTATATGAGCTTTATGAACAGGATTAAATGTACCCCCAAAAATTCCAAGTTTTTCTTTACGAGGCTCTTTTTTGGAGTTCATAGTGAGATGATTTAACGAGTTGGTACAAGAAAGAGGTGAGTTCTTTAAGGCCCTCTCCTGTAGCAGCTGAA
>CAYJUJ010000102.1:0-6101 GCA_964373325.1 uncultured bacterium | reverse complement strand
CTGGGAGTGGCCACAGTCCATTCAACAAAAAGTGGTGTTGCTCACTTTGAATGTAGTGATGAAAAGTCCTGCCTTCTTCTCATGCGAGAGCTTTTAAGTTTTCTACCCTCAAATAATTTGGAAGATCCACCCATGCTTCCAACCCAAGATGATAAAAATAGAATAGATAAAAAACTAGATACTTTAGTACCCCTTAATTCAAAAACACCTTATGACATTAAAGAAATTATTAATTCTATTGTGGATGATCGCTTCTTTTTAGAAGTTCATGCCCATTATGCTCCTAATATTGTTGTTGGCTTTGGAAGGCTTGATGGACAAAGCGTTGGAATTGTTGCCAATCAACCCAATCATCTTGCTGGCTGCCTTGATATTCATGCATCTATCAAAGCAGCTCGGTTTGTAAGATTTTGCGATGCCTTTAACATATCCCTTGTGACTCTAGTTGATGTTCCAGGCTTTTTACCCGGAGTTGATCAAGAGCACGGTGGAGTCATAAAACATGGGGCAAAACTTCTTTATGCCTTTGCAGAGGCAACCGTTCCTAAAATCACCTTGATCACACGTAAGGCTTATGGTGGCGCTTATGATGTTATGAATTCAAAACACATAGGGGCTGATTTAAACTTTGCCTACCCTACTGCTGAAATTGCTGTGATGGGACCTGATGGGGCTGTTAATATTATTTTTAAAGATGAAATTGCAAAGGCAGAAAACCCACAATCAAAAACAGAAGAACTCATAAAACAGTATAAAGAAAAATTTGCAAACCCTTATAAGGCCGCCGAATTAGGTTATATTGATGAAGTCATTGAGCCCTCTCGCACAAGGCCTAAACTCATACAGGCTTTGAGTATCCTTAAGAAAAAGAGAAAGAAAAATCCACCAAAAAAACATGGCAACATCCCTCTTTAAAAAGATTCTCATTGCAAATAGAGGTGAAATTGCAATTAGAGTTATTCGCGCTTGCCGAGAATTAGGTATTCGAACAGTTGCTGTTTATTCTGAAGCCGATATTACAAACAACCATGTCAAATTTGCTGATGAGGCCTATCGTTTAGGTAAAGAACCCTTTAGTTATCTTAAAATTAAAAAACTTATTAAAATAGCTCAAAAATCGGGAGCCCAAGCCATTCACCCTGGCTATGGTTTTTTGTCTGAAAATCCAAAATTTGCAAAGGCTTGTGAAAAGGCAGGAATTACTTTTATTGGCCCAACCCCTTTTGCAATTGAAGCCATGGGCAATAAGTTAACTGCAAAAAAAACAATAAAAAAAGCGGGGGTTCCTATAGTACCTGGTAGTCTTGAACCTATTAATACAGTTCAAGAAGCAAAAAGCATTATTCAAGAAATAGGGATGCCTCTTCTTATCAAACCAGCAGCAGGTGGTGGTGGTAAAGGAATGATCTTAGTAACCAAGGAAGAAGAACTGGAAGATGCTTTTGCCTCTTCCCAAAGAATTGCAGAATCTGCTTTTGGAAATGCTGAAATCTATTTAGAAAAGTACATGGAAAATCCTCGCCACATTGAGATTCAAATTTTAGCTGACAAAAAAGGAAATACCATTCACCTTTTTGAAAGAGAATGCTCAGTACAACGAAGGCATCAAAAACTTATTGAAGAAACACCCTCACCTTTTCTAACTCCAGAGCTTCGGAAAAAAATGTGTAGCGCAGCTGTCAAGGCAGCCAAGGCTATTGGATATGTAGGCGTTGGAACTATTGAGTTTATAGTTGATAAAAATAAAAATTTTTACTTTTTGGAAATGAATACAAGACTTCAGGTGGAACACCCTATTACTGAGTGGGTTACGGGTATTGATCTTGTAAAAGAACAAATCTGGGTTGCGGCTGGTCATGAACTAAAATTAAAACAAAAAGACCTTGAACAAAAAGGTCATTCTATTGAATGTCGAATTTACGCTGAAGATCCAAGAAATAACTTTACTCCATCTCCTGGGCGCATTACCTATCTTGAAATTCCAGAGGGGCCTTTTATTAGAAATGATTCTTCCATGTATGTTGGCTATGAAGTGCCCATTCACTTTGATTCTCTCATTGCAAAATTATCGGTTTGGGAAAGAACAAGGGATTTAGCTATTGCCAAAATGAAAGCCGCGCTTTCTGAATACAAAATTTTAGGTATTAAAACAACAGACCCTTTCTTAAAAGAAGTTTTGGATAACGAAGACTTTAAGTCTGGTCATTATGATACCCATCTTGTCGAAAAAATGATTGAGGCGGGTATTAAAAAACAAAAACTCTCAAAGGGAGAGATTTATGCGGCCATTATTGCAGCCTCCATTCATGCTTATAATAAGTTTAGCCATAAATTAGAACAACAAGCCGTTTCTCCATGGCAAATAGAAGCACGCCATGAAGGAATGAGAGGTTTTTATGATTTTTGAAGCTCAAGTTGAAAATAAGAAATACAAAGTGGAAGTTAAGAAAAACCAAGAAGGTTATTTGATTGCTATTGGCGATGTATTCACAAAAGAAATCTCACAAGAGTGGAAAAATATTCTTGTCCTTAAAAATCATGTATTTCACACAGCCGCCATGCAGCTCGAAAACAATCGCTTTCGTACTTTCGTTAATGGAAAAACGGTGCTTCTTTCTCTCCAAACAGAGCAACAAAAATTAAGGCAATCCCTTGAAGTGATTGAAGCTGAAAATTCTCTTACCACTTCCATGCCTGGAAAAATTACAAAAATTTTAGTTCGTGTTGGCGATACAGTTAAAAAAGGGCAGTCTCTTCTTATTATGGAAGCTATGAAAATGGAAAATGTTTTGAAAGCCCCTTGTGACGGGAAAGTTTCTAAAATTCATGTAAAACAAGATCACAGTGTTGAAGCTAACACCGTTCTTATTTCTATTGAACCCCATGCGTAAAGTTAAAGATGTAGAAACAAAAATTGGGTATCCTGGATCTTACCCTTTCACACGGGGTATTTATCCTGAAATGTATCGAAAACAGCTTTGGACAATGCGCCAATATGCTGGTTTTGGAACAGCTGAAGAATCAAATAAGCGCTACCAATATCTTTTAAGTCATGGCCAAACAGGTTTGTCTATTGCTTTCGATCTCCCAACACAAATGGGTTATGACTCGGATCACCCCATATGTCATGACGAAGTAGGGAAAGCCGGGGTTTCTATTTCTTCTCTAGAAGACATGGAAACTCTTTTAAAAAATATTCCTCTTAATAAAATATCAACATCTATGACCATCAATGCCACAGCAGCCATTCTCCTTGCTTGCTACATAGCCGTTGGAGAAAAACAAGGCATTTCTTTAAAAGAACTTCGAGGCACTGTTCAAAATGATATTTTAAAAGAATACATTGCACGCGGCACTTATATTTATCCACCTGTGGCCTCTTTGCGTTTGGTATGCGATATTTTTGCTTACTGTAAGAACCACTTACCTAACTGGAATACCATTAGTATTAGCGGCTATCATATTCGAGAGGCTGGGGCTACCGCTGTTCAAGAAGTTGCTTTTACTTTAGCAAATGCCATTACCTATACAGAACATGCCCTTAAATCGGGGTTGAATATTGATGATTTTGCAGGACGGCTTTCTTTCTTTTTTAACTGTCATAATAACTTTCTTGAAGAGGTTGCAAAATTTAGGGCTGCAAGGCGCATGTGGGCACAAATTATGAGAGATCGTTTTAAAGCAAAAAATAAAAAATCATGGATGCTAAGATTTCATACCCAAACAGGAGGTTCAACGCTGACAGCCACCCAAATTAACAATAATGTCGTGCGGGTCACTTTTCAGGCACTGGCCGCTGTATTAGGGGGCACCCAATCCCTCCATACTAACTCTAAAGATGAAGCGCTTGCTCTTCCCTCTGATGAATCGGCAAGATTAGCTCTTAGAACCCAGCAAATCATTGCCTATGAATCTGGTGTTGCTAACTCTGTAGATCCTTTGGGGGGATCCTATGCCATTGAGGGTTTGACTGATGAGATAGAAAAAAAGGCATGGGACTATATTCAAGAAATTGAAAAAAAGGGGGGCGTTATTGCTTGTATTCAACAAGGTTTTCAGCAAAATGAAATTCAGCAATCAAGTTACCGTTACCAAAAAGCAATAGAAAATAAAGAGCAACTTATTGTAGGGGTTAATGTCTATCAAGAAAAAGAGAAAAATTATGAAATTCATAAAGTTTCTCAAAAATCTGTTCAAAACCAAATAAAGGCACTTAAAAACCTCAAAAAGAAAAGAAATCAAAATAAAGTGGAGGAAAGTCTTAAAAAATTGACACAAGCAGCCTCTTCTACACAAAATTTAATGCCTTTTATTCTTGATGCTGTAAAATCTTATGCCACAGTTGGTGAAATCTCTGACGTATTGAGGAAAGTTTTCGGTACTTACAAAGCTTCTTTTTAGTGGGACAGTTAAAAATTAGAACTTGACTGTTCAAATAAACATCTATACATGACAGGGCGCACATGAAAAAAGGCCATGTTTCTCTTCTTTCTTTATTTCTCTTCTTAAGTGTTAGTTCTTTCTTTGCTTTTTCAGCCCAAAAATCAAAAATAATTTTTCTTGAGCCTTGCGAAGAAGCTTTAAGTATTTCAAGAGATGTTCTAGAAGACTTGCGTAGAGTTGCCATTCAAAAGCCTCAAAAAATAGGTGCGGAAGAATTAGAGCTATTAAAATACGATGTTACAATTGGAAAATATAAAAATAGTTATTATCCCTTTTATGAGTTGAGAGGGCAAATTGAGAAAAATCCAAGCGATATTGAAAAACACTTTACCCATTCTCAAAGTGTTGGATCAATATTTACTCAGGCTTTAATCTATGACTTAAAATTAGAAGATAATCCTCATTCAAAAATTGTTTTATTGTTCATAAAAAAAGAAAATAAAGTTGTTGTTCAAGGGTTTTTGAATGATCTTAAAAATAAAGCTTTTGAAAGCGAATATTCACTTGATTTTAATAAAAGAGATCTTCATGAAAGTCTGGTTCGTCATGTAATTCGCCTCGTAGGAAATAAAAAAACCGCCCAAGATACAACATTTTCAAATTTTAAAAATGCTAAGCATGCAAACATTGTAAGAGTTTTTAAAATTGATCTTTCTCACAATGAAGGCATGCCTGAAGCTTATTATTCTTTTAAAACACATGAAGAAAATATTTTGAAAGTAGAAGGTAATCCACTGATTCCAAGTTTTATCACTCAAGTAGGTTCTTCAAATAAAGTGCTTGTGTTAGATCGAATTGTTTTTGGAAGTATTGAATCTGTCCAAGCTTATTTAAAAGAAAATCTTCAAAGAGACTACAATATTGTAAAAAATGAAGCAGACTTAAAAACTCATTTAGAGCATCATTTTAAAAACGATCAGAAAAAACTGCAATTTTTAAAACAAGATTTAGAAAATGCTATCATTATCGCTGACCATGGGAGCTTCGTCCAAGCTGCAGATAGTATTCTAGAATATTTTGGTGATCGTCTTTCCTGGGGGCTTATGCCTTCCAATTTACAATCAAAAGAAGATTTGATTCATCAGTTAAAAGATGTGGTTGAAACAGCTAAAAAGCTCTATATCCCTGACATTATTCTTTTAAGCGCGGTAAAATCACTTATAAATTCAAACAACCCTCATTCACCTTTTTCTCCAAATGGATATACTCACATTTCTAAAACGCCTGAGCATTATGTCATTATGAAAAAAAACATTGATATAGGCACTTTAATAGGGGAGCCTTTTAGTAGTTTACTCCCTCAACCCACATCTCATTTAAACGTTGAACTCTATTATGGAAATATAAATAACAAAGTAGTGCAGTGGTTAAAAATTCAAGGGGAAGCTATTTAAATGATACAGAAATACTTTAAAATAAATTTTGCAGTTGTCCTTCTTATTGTAACTGCTACTTGTTCTCATAAAACATTTCATGAAGATATTTATCCAAATACCGATTTTTATGCTTTAAAAACCTTTGCAACTTTAAATGTTATTAATGAGAATTTTGCACCAAATGCGGGGGTGGTGCATTCAAATATATCTCTTAAGAACAGCACACTTTTTCACTATCAGTATAAAAAGGATGAGAGCGCTTCCACTGATGCGCTAAAGTTC
>CAYJUJ010000101.1:4597-6116 GCA_964373325.1 uncultured bacterium | reverse complement strand
GTTTCGAAAATTTCGAATTGTTCGCGGTGAAGTGTATATTCTTTGGAAAGAAGAATATCTTTTCTATATTTATGTGTGAAATATTCAATAGTTTTTCCTTCTTTTTTCTGAATACTTTCAATAATATCGGGATGGGCTCGGATAATAATGTTTTTGGATTTTGAAGAAGAAGCCAGTCTTTTAAATTCTCTCCAAATATCTAAAGTAATTGTTTTTATATTTTTAATGTAACCACGCCCTTCACAATAAGTACAAGCTTCACAAAGAGTCGCCATAAGGCTTTGGTGGGTGCGTTTTCTTGTCATTTGTACCAATCCCAATTCTGAAATTTTCAAAACATGTGTTTGGGTCTTATCCAAGGATAGGGCCTCTTCGAATATATGAAAGAGTTTTTCTCTATTGTGTCTTTCTTCCATATCAATAAAGTCAATGATAATAATACCTGCGCAATTACGAAGCCTTAGTTGATGGGCAACTTCTTTAGCTGCCTCTAAGTTTGTTTTTAAAATAGTTTCTTCTAGGCTTCTTTTACCTACATAACGACCTGTGTTGACATCGACAACAGTCAAAGCCTCTGTTTGATCAATAATGAGGTAACCACCTGATTTAAGCCAAACCTTTTTTCCAAGGGCACGATCTATTTCTTTTTCAATGCCATAAACACTGAAAATAGGTTCTTTGAGGGTGTGGGGTTTAATGATTTTCTTAAGAGCTGGGTTAAATGTTTTTACAAATTGAAGTATTTCATTGTGCATGTATTTTGAATCAACATAAAGATCTTCAATTTCTTCTGTGAGGCGGTCTCGCACAGTGCGAAGAGCCAAGTTTAACTCTTCATGGATGAGTTGAGGTGCTTTTGCTTTTGAGTGATTTTTCTTAATGTATTGCCAAAGTTTTAAAAGATAAGATAAGTCTGCTTTGAGGCTTTTAAGCTGTTGTTTTTCAGCAACAGTTCTAATAATAACACCCATTTCGGGTGGTTTTATTTCTTCTATAATTTCTCGAAGTTGTTTTCTTTCTTTTTCATCGGCAATTTGTCTAGAAACACCTAAATGGTTAACGGTTGGCATGAGTACTAAATAGCGACCTGGTAAACTAATATGGCACGTAAGCCTTGCTCCTTTGGTACCGATTGGATTTTTAGAAACCTGGACAAGGATTTCGTCTCCTTCTTTAAGTAGGTCTTCAATTTTGCGGCGAGAGTGTTTGTGGTGTCTTCGCCTACTAGAAGGTCTTTCCCCGTTTTCTAAAATTTCAAGAAACTGTTCATCGGTGGATAGTATGTCATCTACATAAAGAAAAGCAGTACGCTCGAGTCCTATATCTATAAAGGCCGCTTCCATGCCAGGAAGAATCCGCATGACTTTACCTTTATAGATATTTCCAACAATGCCTTTTTCTTGCCGCCTCTCAATGAGAAGCTCTACAAGTTGATTGTTTTCAAGAAATGCAATTCGGGTTTCATCAAATGTGGCATTAACCACAATTCTATTTTTGGCAGACATTTTTAAATCCTTTT
>CAYJUJ010000101.1:0-4497 GCA_964373325.1 uncultured bacterium | reverse complement strand
TAGAACTTGGGAATTAGTAATTTATTATATGGAAGGATTTAAATTCATGGGTGGGCGCACCCCAAGAAGTGATAATATTTTCAACCACTGCATAGGGCGGGCCCTTTTGGCACCATGAAATAAGAGTTTTAAGTTTCTCTTCGGGACCTTCAGCAACAATATCCACAGTCCCATCTGGTAAATTTTTAACCCTTCCTTTAAGCCCAAGTTCTTGGGCCTTAGTTTCAGTATTAGCTCGGAAGAAAACTCCATGAACTTTTCCACTAACAATAATATGAACTCGCTTCTCAACCATTGTTTTCTTCTTTGTTCTTCCATATGTTTTATCGGTATTTCACCTCAAAACTTAACACTATTGACACTAAAGGTGGCCAAGTATAGCATCGCACCGCTTAAGTGCAACCCCTAAAACGTGACAGCCACTTTCAGCGCCAACCATTTCTACCAGCATTTTCAAATGGTTGGCGCTGAAAGTGGCTGTCACGGTTAATATATGA
Organism: uncultured bacterium; assembly: GCA_964373325.1. Taxonomy (GTDB): domain Bacteria; phylum Bdellovibrionota; class JACOXK01; order JACOXK01; family JACOXK01; genus CAYJUJ01. The sequence continues at coordinate 4,000 of CAYJUJ010000101.1, read as the reverse complement.
ATCATTTAGATAGTTTAGTTGAGCAAATTGCTTCTCGAGTTAAAGATCGGCTTAATTCAAAACTGCCTCCTTCTCCTAATTATGATATATTTAAGAAAAGGGACTTTTCTCAATCAATTCAAGAGAAGACAATGAAAAAGTTTAAAGATCCTAAAGAGTTAGCTAAGTATATTGACCACACACTTCTTAAACCTGATGCAACGAAAGCGCAGTTAGAAAAACTATGTCGTGAGGCAGTGGAACATAGTTTTGCAACCGTTTGTGTCAATTCCTCCAATATTCCTACTGTAAAAAAGTTTCTTCAAGGCTCCTCCGTAAAACCGATTGCCGTTGTTGGTTTTCCACTAGGAGCAGCCACAACTGCTGCAAAAGTTTTTGAAGCAGAAGAGGCTATTCGAGAAGGCGCTTTAGAAATAGATATGGTTATGAATATTGGTGCGCTTAAAAGTAAAAACTATGAAACAGTTTTTTACGATATTCAAAAAGTAGTCGAAGCCTGTCGAACTATTCCTGTAAAGGTTATTTTAGAAACCTCCATGTTAGATACTCAAGAGAAAATGATAGCTTGTGTTTTAGCAAAGTTAGCACGGGCCTCTTTTGTTAAAACCTCAACTGGCTTTGGAGGGGGTGGGGCAACAGTTGAAGATATCGAGCTTATGAGAAATATTGTTGGGGGAGATATGGGTGTTAAAGCGAGTGGAGGCATTCGCACTTTTGAAGATGCAGTTAAGATGATTGAGGCAGGTGCTAATCGTATTGGGTCAAGTAATAGTGTAGCTATGGTAACTGGGAAAGCTAAGCGTTGGCAATTTTGATGGCTTTTAAGAAGGTTATTCTTATTACGTTAGATAGTCTTGGAGTGGGTGAGCTTCCCGATGCTGCTCAATTTGGAGATGAAGGTGCTAATACCCTTGATCATATTGCAGAAAAACTTGGCTCTTTTTCCCTTCCTCATTTAGAAAACCTAGGTGTCGGTCTTATTCCTGGTATCAAGCATATTCGAAAAGTTTCTAACCCCATCGGTTTTTATGGAAAATGCTTAGAGCAATCTGCAGGCAAGGATACAACCACGGGGCATTGGGAAATTGCTGGGATTATTTCTAAAAAAGCACTTCCCACTTTTCCTCATGGTTTTCCCCCTCGTCTTATAGAAAGATTTAAAAAAGAGGCCAAAGTCCAAGATATTCTAGGAAACTATCCTGCCTCTGGAACAGTGATTATTGCAGAACTAGGAAAAAAACATTTAGAAACAAGATATCCTATAGTTTATACTTCTGCCGATAGTGTTTTTCAGATTGCTGCGCATGATGATGTTTATCCTGTGCCAGAGTTATATCAATTGTGTGAAATAGCTCGGCATGTGTGTAACGAGTGGGGTATTGGGCGTGTCATAGCAAGGCCTTTTGTTGGAAAGGTAGGACAGTTTGAAAGAACACATTTGAGACGAGATTTTAGTTTACCACCGCCTAAAAAAACGGTTTTAGATTATGTACAAGAAAAAGGGCTTCCAGTTATCGCCATTGGCAAAACAAGTTATATTTTTGCAGAGCAAGGCGTTACAGAGGCCATTCATACAAAAAATAATAGACATAGTATGGAAGTTACGATTGAGCAGCTTAAAAAACTAAACTCTGGTCTTATTTTCACAAATTTAGTTGATTTTGACATGCTTTATGGACATAGGCGTGATGTAGAAGGTTACGGAAAAGCTTTAAAAGAGTTTGATATTCTTTTAGCAGATCTTGAAGCGTGTATGGATGATGAAACAATTCTTATGCTTTCTGCAGACCATGGTTGTGATCCAACAGCACCGGGTTCTGATCACACACGGGAATATGTGCCTATTCTTGTATACACCCCAGCTCACACTCAAGGAAAAAGCCTGGGCGTTCGAAAAAGTTTTTCAGATATTGGAAAAACCATAGCTGATATTTTTGAAATTTCTGCTCCCATTTCTGGTTCTAGTTTTCTACCCACCATTGAATGTCATTCCCGTGAAAACGGGAATCCAGTATTTAAATAATCTGTTTATGAAATTTTTTATTAGTGAAATTATCAAGAAAAAAAGAGATGGCTCGCCATTATCTAGGGCTGAGATTCAGTTTTTCATTAAGGAGTTTTTGAATGAGCGTATTGCCAACTATCAAGCTTCTGCACTCCTCATGGCTATTTTTATTAGAGGCATGAATGACGAAGAGACATTTTATCTTTTTGAATCCATGCTTGATTGTGGAAAAAAGTTTGATCTAAGTGGTATCCCTGGAAAAAAAGTAGATAAACATTCAACAGGGGGGGTGGGTGATAAAACGTCTTTGATTGTTGCTCCACTTGTAGCAGCCTGTGGTGTTGTTGTTCCTATGATGTCAGGAAGGGGACTTGGGCATACAGGGGGTACGCTCGATAAATTAGAAGCTATTCCTGGATTTAATGTAAATCTAGACATTAAAAAGTTTAAGGCGGTTCTTAAAAAAATTGGAATCGCTATGGTGGGTCAATCAAAAGATGTGGCCCCTGCCGATAGAAAACTTTATGCGCTTCGAGATGTGACGGGCACCGTGGAATGCATTCCTCTTATTGCCTCCAGCATTATGAGCAAAAAAATGGCAGAAGATTTGGATGGCCTTGTTTTAGATGTGAAATTTGGAAGTGGTGCTTTTATGAAAACATTTAAAGAGGCACAAAATCTTGCTAAAACACTTGTTATGCTTGGACAAAAAAAGAAAGTTAAAACAAGAGCGCTTTTAACAAGTATGGAACAACCTTTAGGAACTCATATTGGAAATGCTCTGGAAGTTAAAGAAGCTATTGATGTTTTAAAAGGCAAAGGGGCAGCGGATCTCCGAAACTTGAGTTTACAACTTTCAGCTCACATGTTACTCCTAGCTAGTCGTGTTCCAAATTTTGAAAAGGGATTAGATATGGCTAAAAGTGCTCTTCAAACGGGGAATGCATACTCTAAGTTTTGTCAGCTTGTTTCTCTTCAAGGGGGAAATGTTCAATTTCTAGAAAACCCTGATCTATTATTCAAAGGTGTTAAGAAAAAAGAAGTTAAGACATTAAAAGATGGTTATATTTTTGCCATGGACACAGAGGCCCTTGGAATGGCGGCTCTTGTTTTAGGAGCCGGTCGAAGTCGGATGGAAGAAAAAATAGATCCAGGCGTTGGTTTCATTTTAGAGAAAAAACCTGGCTCTCAGTGTATCAAGGGAGAAAAACTTGCAACTCTTTTTTATAGAGATGAAAAAAAAGCAGAAGAGGCAATCCTTCGTCTCCAAAATGCAGTGACTATCAGTAGCAAACCACCAGCCCAACATGTTCTTATTCAAGAAGTTGTTGGCTCCTAAGGTGAAGGAGTAAATATGTTTAATTTTCAGCAATGGATTAGTTTATTAGGAATCATCCCTCTTCTTTTTATTGTCTGGCTATGCTCAAACAACAAAAGAAAATTTCCTTGGAGGGTTGTTATTTGGGGAGCGGTTTTACAATTTACATTTGCTCTTTTTGTTTTAAAAACATCCGTTGGTTTTACTGTTTTTGATTATCTAGGGCAGGGGGTTAAAGCAACTCTTGATTTTACAAATGCAGGGGCCGATTTTGTTTTTGGAGATCTTGGAAACTGGGCAAAAGGTACAGGTCCTCTTGGTTTTTTTGCTTTTAGAGTGTTACCAACCATTATTTTTGTAGCATCTCTCATGTCCATTCTTTACTACTTAAGAGTGATGCAGTTTGTTGTGGGTCTTATGGCAAAAGTCATGACATTTTTTATGGGGGTTAGTGGTGCAGAGTCCCTTTCCTGTGCAGCTAATGTTTTTATGGGGCAAACAGAAGCGCCTCTCGTTATTAAACCCTATGTTCCTAAAATGACAGAGTCAGAACTTTTGGTGCTCATGGTGGGGGGGATGGCAACCATTGCAGGTGGGGTGCTAGCTGCTTACGTTGGTTTAGGAGTTGATGCAAGGCATCTTATTACAGCAAGCGTTCTTTCTGCTCCTGCTACTTT
>CAYJUJ010000100.1:0-6239 GCA_964373325.1 uncultured bacterium | reverse complement strand
GTGTAAAGTATTTAATCTTTCTTCCCAACTTTCTTTTACTTTTTAGAGCTCTTCTTTTGCCACGTCAAGATTTTGATATTTTTTAGAAATTTCAAAAACATCTTTCTTTTGTTCAACAAAACCCAAAGTAAAAACAAATTCCTTTTCCTCATGAGGGCTAAGAGTTACATCCATCTTAAATACCCCCACCATTTCTTTACCTCGAACGGGTGTGTTAGAAGTACTATCTTTTCTAATTGTTTCGGGAGAAGAAAGATAACCATAGTTTCCTAAAAACTTCTCACTATCCAGCTCAAAGCCACTTGGTTTTTCAGAGCTACTTAAAAAACCATAAGTCTCATAAGGTCGAGTTGAGGTGGGATGCTTAAAAGCAACTAACGTATTATGGTTTTTTTCAAAATAACCCTCATTATAAAGAAGCAATATGTTTTTATAATCTTGTTCTAAATAAAAATCACCTAAAACAAAGGAAACATAAGGATAGACTGAAAGTGTTCTGGTTAATTCAGATTCATTTTTAATTTTAAAGTGCCACACCTCACACGGATCATTTCTTGGAACAAAATAAGTTATTTGAGAATTAATATTTTTGTGAGTTGCTTCAATGCGGCTAAAACCAAAACCATGGATAGCCTTCCAAAAATCAAGTGGCTTACAAATAGGCTGCCAATTGGCTGACCAAAATTCTTTACTTTCCTGATCTCTAATATAAATATATCTGCCTGGCCTATCACTTCGATGATCCTCATATTGCAATATTCGATGAATTTTACAATCTTTGTAATAACTGTATCCACCACCCGTATGAGAAATAATGGAGTGATAGAGAGAATTACTTAAATAATTAAACCAAGGGCGTGGTGTATCGGGTTTTGTAATAACATATTCTTTTCCCTCATTTTCAAAATGACCATAGGGATTTTTAAGATGTGCTTCAAGATGGAGATTCGGTAGATTTTTTTTTCTAGAAGGATGCATCGGCCTTCTCATCGGCTCATTTAGGGTTAAGGTTTAAGGGGTAAGTTTAATCTAGGAAGGATTTAACTTGATGTGTAATACTATCCGTATCAAGACCATATTTTTGGTAAAGAGCTTCAGGTGAACCACTTTCTGCAAATACATCCTGAACACCAATACGCAGAACTCTCGAAGGTTTTAAAGTAGACAAAGCTTCAGAAACAGCCCCACCGAGTCCTCCTAAAACATTATGATCTTCAATGGTAACAAATTTTCCAATGCGCGCCGCCTGCTCCAGAAGAAGCTCTTCATCAAGTGGCTTAATCGTATGAATATTAGTAACCTCTGCATCAATGCCCAATTTTTCAAGCTTCTCGGCAGCTTCTAGTGCATTTCCAACAACACCCCCTGTGGCTAAAAGTACAACATCATGCCCTTTTTTTAAAACATCTCCTTTTCCATACTGAAATCGATATTTTGCATCATGAAGAGGTGCTACTTTTTGACGAGTGAGTCTTAAATAAACTGGACCTTTATGGTTTAATAAATATTCAACACATTGTTTTGTTTCAATTTCATCGGCTGGCTGAACAATACCAACCCCTGGAAGTGACCTCATACAGGCAATATCTTCGATAGACATCTGCGTATATCCATCCTCCCCAATTCCAATTCCAGCATGGGTTCCAACCATTTTAATATTCGCTTTGTTATAAGCAGCTGAAATTCGAATTGTTTCAAACCGGCCCGTTAAAAAACAAGCAAAACTACACACGAATGGTTTTTTACCCGAAAGGGCAAGCCCAACGCCAACACCGATCAAATTCGCTTCTGCAATGCCCAGTTCAAACCACCGATCTGGAAATTGTTGAGAAAACTTTTGAGTTTGAGTTGATTTAGAAAGATCCGCATCAAGCACAACAAGATCCAAATCTTTTTTTCCTAACTCGACAATGGCTTCTCCAAATGCAGCCCGGGTTGCTTTAGCGTCCACTTAAAATCTCCTCAATTGCTTTTTTCCCTTCTTCAGGAGTGGGAGCCTTGCCATGCCAATCAATAACACCCTCCATGAAAGAAACCCCTTTGCCTTTAATGGTATTGGCAATGATCATGACAGGTTTTTCTTTGACATAATCCGCTTCGTTCAAAGCCATAATAATTTCGGCCATATTATGACCATCAATAAACATGACATGCCAGTTAAAAGAACGCCATTTATCAATAATAGGTTCAATATCCATAACATCTTTAACAGGACCATCAATCTGACCTTTGTTGTAATCAAGAATACAAACGAGATTATCGAGTTTAAATTTTCCAGCACTCATAGCAGCTTCCCAAATTTGCCCTTCTTGAGACTCACCATCCCCAATCATGCAGTAAGTTTTATAAGATTTTTTATCGATCTTGGCTGCCAATGCCATACCCTGAGCAATTGAAAGACCAATTCCTAACGACCCAGCAGAAGTTTCTAAAAGTGGAAGTCTTACGTGATCTGGATGGCCCTGAAGGCGACTGTTGATTTTTCGTAAAGTATAAATCTCTTGCTCTTCTAAATAACCAGCTTTTACAAAAACAGCATAAAGGGCTGGAACACCATGACCTTTGGAAAGAACAAAACGATCTCGATTTGGATCCTTTGGATCATGATTCATCTTATAAAAATAAAGAGCAGTTAAAATATCGGTTGCTGAAAGAGAACCACCAGGATGGCCTGAGCCCGCTTCAACAAGCATTTTAATAATGAGAACGCGAAGTGACCTTGCGATTTCTTTGAGAGAATTCAGTAACTTATCGTTAATTTCTTGCGCCACCGCTTCTTTTGTACTTGAAATTATTTCAAAAAACAAGCAATCTATTTGTATGGCATGCACAAATGAAAAGAATGTTAACTACTATATGTTCATTGTTATTGAATGATTTTTTAGTTTCACAAAAATCATTCAATAACACCTGGAGCCCGGGTGGTGGAATTGGCAGACACGCTAGATTCAGGGTCTAGTGGGGTAACCCATTGTGGGTTCAAGTCCCACCCCGGGCAAAACCGTCAGTCGGTTTTGAAGAGGCTGTCTCATTTGAAAGTTGCACCAAACTGTGGCATATTGCCGCAGCTCTCACCATAATAAAAAAAATGATAAGATACACAAACAGTGAAAGTAAAATCAAAACACATTGTTGAATACTTAAATAACCCACGTTATAAACCTCATACATTTTCTGAGTTGGCATCCTATTTTGGTATTCCCTCCAAAGGTCGAAGGCGTTTTAAAAAAACTCTTAGGGAGTTAGAAGAACAGGGAGCTATCACCCTTAATAATGATAAACGCTATCAGCTTGGTTCATCTCAAGATTTTATTACAGGCACTATTGATAAAAACCCCAAGGGGTTTGGGTTTTTGATTCCAGATGATTCCTCTATAGACGATATCTATATCAAACCTGGCGATCTTAAAGATGCAATGCACCACGATAAAGTAGCTGTTATCCTTAAAATGCAAAAAAGGCATCGTGGTCAATCCCTTTCAGGACAAGTTGTTAAAATTATTGAGCGCACACATGAAAAAGGAGCGGGCCAGGTTTTTCAAAAGGGACAAGATTATTTTGTAGAAACCGACTTTGGTGAAACATTTTTAATTCCAGCAACCGAAAGAAATGAAACAAAACCAAATGACCTTGTAGAAGTCACCATTACACAATTTCCTACCTCTCACTCAAGAGGTGTTGCTAAAGTTATTAAAGTGCTTGGCAAAAGGGGTGAACCCAGAGCCGAAACAGATGCCATTATTGCTAATCATAAACTTTACACCGAGTTCTCTAAAAATACACTTTTCGAAGCCACCCAAATTCCTAATTCTATAACAGAAAAGGAACTCGAAGGAAGAAAAGATTTACGAAATTTTCCCATTATTACCATCGATGGAGAAGATGCAAGGGATTTTGATGATGCTGTTTATGTAGCTAAAACAGACAAGGGTTATAAACTTTATGTATCTATCGCAGATGTGGCTCACTATGTAAAAGAAAATACAGCCCTAGATACTGATGCCTATAAACGCGGTTGTAGCACTTACTTTCCAGACAAGGTTTTACCTATGCTTCCTGAAAAGCTTTCAAATAATATTTGTAGCCTAAAACCCAATGAAGATCGTCTCACCCTTACTTGTGAAATCGACTTTTCTGATAAGGGAGAAAGACTTCGATACAAAGTTTATGAAAGTGTTATTAAAAGCACGGCTCGCATGACCTATACTCTTGTACAAAAAATTTTTGATAAGGATATCACTACCTGTGATCAATATAAAAACCTTCTTCCCATGATGGAAACAATGTATGAACTTTTTCTTCTTCTCAAGCAACAAAGAGAAAAAAGTGGGGCTCTTGATTTTGATTTACCAGAGCCTTATGTCATAGTTGATGCCCAGGGAAAAACAATTGATATTCAAAAAAGAGACAGAGAACATTCTCATATGCTCATTGAAGAATTTATGATAGCGGCCAATGAAGCTGTGGCTCATTGTCTTTCCGAAAAAAATCAACCCACTCTTTACCGCACCCACGAAAAGCCAGATGAAGAAAAAATTCGTGTCCTTAACATTCTTCTTCATAATTTGGGCTATAACTTTACTCTTTCAACAGAAGGTCCCAAAGCCTTTTCAAATGTTCTAAAAGAAGTAGCAGGGAAACCAGAGGAAAATTTGGTTAATATCGTTCTTCTTCGCTCTATGAAACAAGCTAAATATACGGCTGGAAATTTAAAGCATTTTGCCTTGGCTTCCTCCTTTTACACACACTTTACATCCCCTATTCGCCGCTACCCCGATCTCATTGTCCATAGAAGTCTTAAAAAACTTAATAAATGGACGGATTATTCCGACGAGGGTCATAGTAGGTCTTTGAAATCATTAGGGGATAAGGGGGTCCACCTCTCTGAAAGAGAACGCATCAGTGAAGAGGCTGAACGTGAGGTTGTCAAATATAAAAAAGTTCTTTTCATGGAAAATAAAGTTGGACAAACTTTTTCCGGACACATCTCTGGACTCAAAGAATTTGGCCTTTTTGTAGAGCTTGATCAATACTTTGTTGAAGGATTAGTCCACGTTGAAAGTCTAACCGATGATTTCTACCAGTTTATAGAAGAACAGTTTCTCTTGAGGGGACTCAAAAGAAAAAGAGAATTTAAATTAGGAGATCAAGTAGAGGTACGTATCTCTCAAGTTGATCTTTCAAAAAAAGAAATAGATCTTGAATTAGTTGAGTAAAAAAGGAAGTTGCGATGAGCTCATATAATGTTATTCAAAGTTTTTACGTAATTGGTTCTTGCTTTGCAAACCATTTTTTTCAGAATGGCTCGTCCTTTCGTTTGTTATTTTATTTTTCTTTCTGTCATCCTGAGGCGAAGCCGAAGGATCTCCTTTTTATGGAACTTAGGTCGGTCTGCGCTGAGTTCTTCAAAAAATATTTGCAAAGCTTTACATGGAAGCAAAACTTCTTTTTCTATAATATTTATTACACTCATCGCGATGGGGGTGCTTCCTTTCCAGGGGTGAGGTGGAATGAACTCATCGCAACAACCTTAAAATTATGCCTTTTTTTAAACTAGGAACACAAATCGGACAAACGATCAGAAATGTAGGACGTTTTCAGGCTATTGTTGGGGTTTTCGCAAGACATGGTTTCTATGAAATTGTTCAGCGAATGAACCTCAAGCGTTATGTTCCCTTTGGTTCAAGAAAAAAAGGGGTAGCCCAAGAACAAACTACAATTGCTAAACGCTTAAGACTTTCCTTTGAAGAATTGGGACCCACCTTTGTTAAATTAGGGCAGCTTTTAAGTACCAGACCCGACATTGTGCCACCTGATTGGTGCCAGGAGCTCAAAACACTTCAGGATCGAGTTGCTCCTCTTGAGTTCTTCAAAATAAAACCTGTTATTGAGAAAGAATTAAAACAACCCATATCCCATATTTTCGAAGAGTTCTCTGAAAAAGCTGTTGCTGGCGCTTCGATCGCCCAGGTTCATTTAGCAACCTTGAAAAATGGCACAGAAGTTATTGTTAAGGTTCAACGACCTGGAATCGAAAAACCCATTAAAACTGATATTCAACTTCTCCATATTTTAGCCGGACTTCTTGATAAATACGTTCCAGAATCTCATCCCTTTAATCCCATTGCTATTGTTAAGGAGTTTGAAAGATCTCTCACGCAAGAATTGAACTTTTTTATAGAAGCCAACAACATGATGCGCATCAAAAACAATATGAAAAATTTAGAAAATATTGCCAT